>NZ_QUJR01000011.1:0-93334 GCF_003480945.1 Butyricicoccus sp. AM27-36 | reverse complement strand
ACGCCTACATCTAAGCAGCAACGAAAGTTGCTGCTTTTTCTATACTACTGAGAGGAAAACGCCGATGTATCAGTATATTTTATTTGATTTAGACGGTACGCTCACCGATTCCCGCGAGGGCATCACCAAATCGGTGCAGTATGCGCTGGATAAAATGGGCATCCACGAGCCGGAGCTCAAGCCGCTGGAGCGCTTTATCGGTCCGCCACTGTACGACGAATTCCGCCGCAGCTACGGCTTCGATGACGCCGAGGCAAAGCAGGCAATCGAGTTCTACCGTGAGCGATTCGGCGTGATCGGTTGGAAGGAGAACATGCTCTACAACGGAATTCCGGAGTTGCTGAAGACCCTGACGGACGCCGGAAAGACTCTGTCTACCGCATCGTCCAAACCGGCGTTTTTCATTGATAAAATCGTCAAATACTTTGATATTGCGCAGTATTTCACCGTGGTTTCCGGTGCAACGCTGGATGGCACGATCGGCACAAAGGCACAGGTCACACAGCAGGCGCTCGACCGTTTGCAGGTGCAGGATCTGTCACAGGCTGTGCTGGTCGGTGACCGCCTGCACGATGTGGAAGGTGCGAAGCAATGCGGTATTGACTGCATCGGCGTGACGTTCGGCTTTGGCGGCCGAGAGGAGCTGGAGGACGCAGGCGCGAAGCATGTAGTCGACCGTGCGGAGGAACTGCTGCCGCTGCTGCTCTGAATTTCCATAAAAAGCTGTCTTTTGAGACAGCTTTTTTGCGTTTTCGGGCAGAGAAAACCGCGCAAAAATCTGCAAATTATGCAGGTTTTCTCTCCTATTATGGGGCACATTGTGCTATAATATAAGCTGAATAAAAGTGCATTGAAAGGAGTTCTCTCCGTGGCAGATATTACCGTACAAAACCTGACCAAATATTATGGTGACCGCCTGATCCTCAAGGACATCTCGTTCGACATTCAGCCGGGCGAAAAGGTTGCTATTTTAGGCGCAAACGGCGCCGGAAAGACCACTTTGCTTAATATTTTGACCGACCGGCTGTCGTATGACGGCGGACACGTTGCGTTCGGACAGGGACGAACCGCCGGTGTCATTGACCAGATGCCGGATTTTCCGCCGGAATCGACCGTGGAGGACATTCTCCGTCTGGCGTTCAAGGAGTCCGACGAAGTTGCGGCAGCAATGGACGCGCTGACCGATGAAATGACGCGCAAGCCGGATGACGCATCGCTGCTCAAGCGTTACGCACAGCTGGAAACGCGGCTGGAAATCCTCGGCGGCTACAACCGAGATTATGAGATCAACCGCGTGTGCAACGGTCTTGAAATCGCGCAGGAAATGCGCTCGCAGAAGTTTGACCTGCTCTCCGGCGGCGAAAAAACGCGTATCAACCTTGCCCGCATCATTCTCGAGCAGACCGACGTACTGCTGCTTGACGAGCCGACGAACCACCTCGACATGGACGCTGTGGACTGGTTGGGCAATTATTTGGAGAATTACCGCGGCACCGTGCTCATTATCTCGCATGACCGCTGGTTTATCGACCAGTGCTGCGACCGCGTGATTGAAATCCACGATTGCACCTGCGATTTCTACAACGGCAATTACTCGTACTATGCGGTCGAGCGTGAGCGTCGCCGTGAGGAGCAGCTTAAGCACCACGAGCACGAGCTGGCGGAGAAAAAGCGTCTGGAGGCGACTGCGCGTTCCATGCACGAGCACGGCACCGAGCATCTGGCAAAGCGTGCCGCGTCCATCGAGAAGCGCATTGCGCGTATGAAGGTCACTGACCGGCCCAAGACCGACAAAAAGATGACCGTCACGTTTGGTGACCCGAACTACGAGACCGAGGAAGTGCTCAAGGTCCGCGATATTACGAAAAGTTATGACGGACGAGAAATATTACACAATGTATCGTTCAACATCCGCAACCGCGAGCGTGTCGCGCTGCTTGGCGCAAATGGCGCCGGAAAGACCACTATGCTGAAAATCCTGCTTGGTGAGGAAGTGCCGGATGGCGGTGTAATCCGCAAGGGCGTTGGACTCAAGCCGGCGTACCTGCCGCAGCAGGTGTATTTTGCCAATCCGCACCGCAACCTCATCGACACGCTCATCTACGACAAGAACGTATCCATGCAGGTGGCGCGAAACCGGCTCGGTTCGTTCCAGTTTACCGGTGAAACCCAGCTGAAAACCGTAGATATGCTGTCCGGCGGTGAGAAAAGCCGTTTGCGCCTGTGTGAACTGATGTACGATCCGCTCAATCTGCTCATCCTCGACGAGCCGACCAACCACCTTGATCTTGCATCCCGTGAGTGGATTGAGGAGGCGGTTGAGGCGTTCGACGGCACGCTGCTGTTTGTTTCGCATGACCGCTACTTCGTCGAGCGCTTTGCAACCCGCGTGCTCTACCTCGAAAACGGTTACCTGACCGACTTTATCGGCTCGTACAGTGCGTTCCTTGACTGGCGAGCCAAGGGCGGCGGCGCACTGCCGGAAGCGGCTCCTGCACCGGCGCCCAAGAAGAAAAAGGCCGCTGTGCCGACGCTGGACGATGTGCCCAAGCCGCCTGAGAAGCCCAAGCGCACCGGCGGCACCAAGAATCTGCAGAAGCTGCTGAACACGCTCGAGCGCGAGATTTCGCAGCTGGAAACCCAGTCGTCCGACCTCGAACAGCAGATGGTGGACGCGGCATCGGATTCCGGCAAGCTGCTCGAGCTGATGACCGACAAGGAAGCCTGTGACGAAAAACTCGCCGCAAAAATGGACGAATGGGAAGCCGTTGCGGCCGAGCTGGAGGAACTGCAATGAAAGAAAAAAGGGTATGGATAGGGCTTGCGGTGCTGTTTGTTGTCATTGGCGTGCCGCAGCTGTTCTGGAAGCCGTCGCGGTTCGGCGGTATTTTTCTGCTGGCGCTCGCCATCGGCTGTATGGGGGAATGGCTGATGCTTTGCGGACGCGAAAAGCATAAGGCGTGCCGCATTTTGTCGCGCGTGGGACGCGTACTGTTTGCATTGTTCGTGCTGTCGTTTGCGGCGGTGCAGGTGTTTGTGATCGGCATAGCATTCGACGAGGATGACCCGTCAGCTGCGCCGCAGGCGGATTACTATCTGGTGCTGGGTGCGCTCGTCAATCCGAACGGACAGCCGTCGGCGGCTCTGGCGGCACGATGCGATACGGCGATCGCAGTGCTGAACGTCAATCCGGGCAGTTATGCCATCCTGTGCGGCGGTCAGGGCGGCGATGAGCCGCGCACCGAGGCCGAAGCCATGCAGGATTACATGGTCGCGCACGGCGCAGACGCAGAACGGCTGATCCTGGAGGACAAGTCGAGCACAACCATCCAGAATATCGCCAACGCAAAAAAGCTGCTGCCCGAGGGCGCAGCGGTTGCCGTAATTACAAATGATTATCATCTTGCCCGCGCACGCCGTCTGCTGGCGCATGCCGGTCTGGGCGATGCAGGCGTTCCCGCGAAAACGCCGTATCCGGGGCAGTGGATGGCGGTAAGGTGCCGCGAATACTGCTCCATCATGGGCTTGATGTTCACCGGACGCTGGTAAACGCAATTTTGATGAATTTTCCGTGCTTCACACGATTTGGAGATAGAATATGTTTGAAAAACTGAAAGTCTTAGCGGCGCGGCTGGACGAGCTGGAAATGCGGCTTTCCGCGCCGGATTTATACGACGACCCCGACCGGGCGGCCAAGCTGCTGCGCGAGCGCAACGAACTCGAGCCGATCGTCACCGCGTTCCGCGAATACGAGCAGGCACAGTGCACGCTTGCGGACGCGACCGAAATGCTGTCCGACCCGGACATGAAGGAGCTGGCGCAGGAGGAGCTGCAGCAGGCGAAAAGCGACATTGCCCGTATGGAGGACGAACTGAAAATCCTGCTGCTGCCCAAGGACCCGAACGACGAGAAGAATATCTACGTTGAGATTCGCGGCGGTGCAGGCGGCGAGGAAAGCGCGCTGTTTGCCGCTGACCTCTACCGCATGTATACGATGTACGCCGACAAGCGCGGCTGGCAGACCGAGGTCATGAACAAATCCGAGACCGAGCTGGGCGGCTACAAGGAAATCGTGTTCCGCGTGGCAGGCGATAAGGTGTACTCGCGGCTCAAATTCGAGAGCGGCGTACACCGCGTGCAGCGTGTGCCCGAAACCGAAAGTCAGGGCCGCGTTCACACCTCGACAACCACCGTGGCTGTCCTTCCCGAAGCGGAGGAACTCGACTTCTATATCGATCCGAAGGATTTACGCATCGACACGTTCCGCGCCTCCGGCGCGGGCGGTCAGCACATTAACAAGACCTCGTCCGCCATCCGCGTGACGCATATCCCGACCAACACGGTCGTCGAGTGTCAGGACGAGCGCAGCCAGCACAAGAACAAGGAGAAAGCGCTGTCCGTACTGCGTTCGCGGCTGTACGAGGCCGAGGTGGAAAAGCAGCGTGCGGCCATCGCCGCCGACCGAAAAAGCCAGGTCGGCACCGGTGACCGCTCGGAGCGCATCCGCACCTACAATTTCCCGGAGAATCGCGTGTCCGATCACCGCATCAAGCTGACCATCTACAAGCTGGATCAGTTCCTGAACGGCGAAATGGACGAGATTTTAGACGCGCTCATCGCGGCTGACACAGCGGAAAAGCTGAAGGAGCAGAGCGAAATGTAGCCTTGGGGCAACACCGCACAATTAAAGCTGCGGTGCTTTGCGGAAATTTTGTGTCCTGACTTTGTTGCAGTTTCACGGTAATACATCGAGTATTACCGCAAAACTGTGCCTCGCCAGTACGCAAAATTTACTCGCAAATCACTCTTGTTCAATTATGCGGTATTGCCTTAGAACTGGATTTCGTCATCCTCATCGTCCCAATCGTCCCACTTGTCCTCGGTCTGGCTCTCCAACTCAGCATTCAGATCGGACATATCGCCGAACTCTACGCGGCATATAATTTTCGTGCAGGTGGTGAACAGCACGCGGACGTAAAACCGCTTGGGCACGCGCTCGTAAATGCGCGATGCGCTTTCCGTGCCGCCGGCCTTGGTCTGCGGGCTGTTGGCAATGTAGCCGACCTTGCCGATGTACGGCAGAAACGCGCGGATGGCATCGCTGTCGTACGGATTGCTCGGCTCCTTGGCACAGCGGATGAGATTGCCGATCTGGAACGGCTCACGTCCGTAATAGTGCTGAAAACCGGTGATCGTGACGAAAATGTTCTTGTTCTTTGCCATGCGAAGCACTCCTTTCTTTTATAATTGGAGTATAGCATGGTGAATGTCCGATAAACCTCTCTTTGGTGGGAAACAAGGGTCATAGACCCTTATAATAAAAGGAGGATTTTCATGTTAAGAAGTGGTGTAATTTTACTTGTTCTGGGCATCGCCGTATTTCTTGCGGCGAGCGTGCAGCTGTTTCGGGGCAGGACGAAGAAAGCCCACTGGTGTATTTCGTGCGTGCTGGCGATGCTGCTTGTGGGAAACGGCATCTGGAACGCAAACCGTTATTTTGACCTCGGTATCGGCGTGCCAAAGACGTTTTCTGCGGAAAACTGGGCGAAAACCGCACCGGCACAGCGGCATTTCATGGACAGCGACCTGCAAAACAGCACCGAACTTGTCGGTATGAGCGCGGACGAGGTGCGTGAGCTGCTCGGTACGCCGGACTATGCGGACACCGATACCTGCCTTTCGTACCTCATTGCACAGCCGTTTGATGAGGTAACGCTCGACCTGACACTGGAAAACGGCATCGTTACCAAAGTGGAAGAAAAAGACCATTGATACCATAAATGGAAGTGTAAACTGATGAAAACAACTCTTTTGACACCGGAAACCGACGAAAACGCGGTAAAAACCGCCGCAGAACTCATTCGAGCGGGCGAGGTCGTCGGCATGCCGACCGAAACCGTGTACGGTCTTGCGGCGAATGCGCTGAACGGCGAGGCGGTAAAGAAAATTTTCCTCGCGAAAGGCCGTCCGCAGGATAACCCGCTGATCGTCCACATCGCGGATTTCGAGCAGATTTACGACCTGTGTCCGGCGGTTCCGCCGCAGGCAAAGCAGCTTGCAGACGCGTTCTGGCCGGGTCCGCTGACCATGATCGTGCCCAAAGGCGGTTGCATTCCGGACGAGGTTTCGTGCGGACTGGACACAGTGGGCATCCGCCTGCCGTCGCACCCGATGGCGCGTGCGCTGATTCGGGAGAGCGGCGTACCGCTGGCGGCTCCGTCCGCGAATACGTCCGGCAGACCGTCCACAACCACGGCGGCGCACGTCATGCATGATATGGACGGCAAGATTGCGGCTGTATTGGACGGCGGCGCGTGCGGCGTCGGCGTGGAGAGCACGGTAATCACACTCGCGCTCGAGCGTCCGCGTCTGCTGCGTCCGGGCGGCATCACGCTCGAGCAGCTTCGCTCGGTGCTCGGCGAGGTGGATGTTGACCGCGCGCTGTACGAGAAGATCGGGGATGACGTGAAGGTGTCGGCGCCCGGCATGAAATACCGGCATTACGCGCCGAAGGCGCCCGTAACGGTCGTGCGCGGCAACCCGCAGGACACGGCGAAGTACATTGCGGAGCGTATCGGTGACGCAACCGGTGTGCTGTGCTTTGATGAGTACAAGGATATGTTCCCGAACTGCATTGTGGAGTGCTTCGGCTCGAGGGACGATCTCGGCGCACAGGCGAGGGAAGTATTCGACCGCCTGCGGGCGTTCGATGATACCGAGGTAACGCAGATTTGGGCGCAGTGTCCGTCGGATGAAGGACTCGGTCTTGCAGTGGCGAACCGGATTAAGAAAGCGGCGGGATTCTCGGTAATTGAGGTGTAAAATGGCCATTCCGAAATATGACGAGATGTATGCGGATTTTTTGCGTGTATTAGCAGATAATCGAATACATAGCCTATCTGATATACAGGATGCGATTGCTAAAAAACGTCATCTGACAGGGGATGAATTGGCGGAGAGGGCACCTAACAAACCGGGAACTGTGTTCAGCAATAGAGTAGCTTGGACAAAGGCATATCTGATGAAAGCAGAGTTGATTTGTTCTGCGAAGCGTGGTTATTGCCGAATCACAACAGATGGGCAAAAACTCCTTTCCAAACGCTTGAAAAAGATAGATAATACGGTTTTAAGCCGCTATAAAGGATTTACAGAATATCTGAATTCTGAAAAAGTTCAAGATGAAAATGTTGAATTACGTTGTGAAAGTCCCCAAAGCGACGTACAACCTTTGATAGATGAAGCACCGGATGAACTGATTACAAAAGCAGTTGATACACTAAACAAATCGCTGGCCGATGAATTGCTTCAAGAGATTATGGAACAAACGCCGGCATTTTTTGAATGGTTGGTGCCATACTTGTTGGGTAAAATGGGATATGGCGTTTCAGAACGAGATCTCAGCAAAATAAGCCATCAATCGCGTGATGGTGGCATAGATGGCGTGATTCGGCAAGATAAATTGGGCTTTAGTAAAATCTATATTCAAGCGAAAAGATGGGACCCGCAGGTGGTAGTAGGCCGCCCGGAACTGCAAAAATTTTATGGTGCCTTACCGAGCGGGACTGCACACGGATTGTTTATCACAACAGCACGGTTTTCGGATGATGCGAAAAAATATGCTGAAAATAGAGGAAACATTGTTTTGGTGGATGGGATACGCTTGGTCAATCTGATGATTGAACATAATGTTGGCGTTTCGGTTGAGACACAATATGTGATAAAAAAGATAGATTCGGACTTCTTTAAGGGAGAATAATCAGGAAGTGAAACTAATGAAAATCATCGGCTTGACCGGCGGCAGCGGCACCGGCAAAGGCACGGTTGCCGCGCGTATGCGCGCTCTCGGTGCAGGCTGGGTGGACGCGGATGCCGTCTACCGCACGCTCTGCGCGGAGAACCGCGAAATGCTGTCCGCACTCGACGCCGCCTTTGGCATCGTGACTGATGCAAACGGTGCGCTTGACCGTCCGAAACTTGCGAAAATCGTGTTTTCCGACCCCGCAAAGCTGCAAACGCTCAACGAAATCACCACTCCGTATATCCGCAGGGCGTCTCTCGACGCGATTCACGCACAGAGCGAGTGCCCGGTCGTGCTGTACGATGCACCGACTCTGTTTGAAGCCGGTGCGGACGACTTCTGCGACAAAATCGTCGCTGTGCTCGCGCCGCACGACACGCGCGTTGCCCGTATCATCGAGCGGGACGGTCTGTCCGATGAAGCCGCACGCGCCCGCATTGACGCGCAGCCGAACGACGCGTTTTACCGCGAAAAATGCGATTTTATCATCGAAAACAACGGCGATCTCGATGCACTCTATCGGGACACCGATGCTTTATACAGTCAACTCATTAAGTGATTCGGATTAAAAAAGGAGAATGCAACATGACTTCCGAACAGCTTTTTTACGACAAAAAGACCGGCTTTGACCGTTTGACCGACGAGGACAAGCAGGGCATTCAGACCTACGCCGAGGGTTACAAAAAATTCCTTGACGAGAGCAAAACCGAGCGTGACGCCGTGCTGGAAATCGCCCGCATGGCTGAGAGCAAGGGCTTCCGTGCCTGGACGCGCGATGACACGCTTCGTCCGGGTGACAAGATTTACCGCATCAACCGCCACAAGGGCATTATGCTGGCTGTTATCGGCAATCAGAGTCTGGCCGAGGGCGTGCGTCTGACTGCTGCTCACCTCGATGCACCGCGCGTTGACATCCGCACCGTGCCTCTGTATGAGGACAACGGCATGGCGTTCTTCAAGACCCACTACTACGGCGGCATCAAGAAGTATCAGTGGACCGCAATTCCGCTCGAGCTGCGCGGCGTTGTCTGCGTCTGCGAGAACGGCGAGGTCAAGCGCGTACAGGTGCGCGTAGGCGACAAGCCGACCGACCCGAAGTTCGTTATCACCGACCTGCTGCCGCACCTTGCCACCGAGCAGATGACGCGCAAGGCGACCGAGGTGATCAAGGGCGAGAGTCTGAACATCCTCATTGGCTCGGTTCCGAGCGAAACCGTGGACGAAAAGTGCAGCGAGAAGATCAAACTCGCCATTATGGAGCACCTTAACCGCGAGTACGGCATGACCGAAGCGGATTTCCTGTCTGCAGAGCTGTGCTGCGTTCCGGCGTTCAATGCCTGCGATATCGGTTTTGACCGCTCGTTTGTCGGCGCGTACGGCCACGACGACCGCGTTTGCTCCTATCCGGCAGCAACCTCTCTGTTCGACCTGACCGAGACTCCGGCACATACCGGCGTCTGCCTGCTGGTGGACAAGGAGGAAATCGGCTCGGACGGCGTGACCGGCATGCAGTCCCGCACGTTCGACACCTTTATGGCTGACCTCTGCCGTGCGCAGGATGTGCTGCTCGACGAGTGCTTCGAGAACTCGGTCTGCCTGTCTGCCGATGTCTGCAACGCCTTTGACCCGAACTATCCGGAGGTCTCCGAGAAGCGCAACGATGCGCGCGCAAACTGCGGCTTTGCACTCGTCAAGTACACGGGCGCACGCGGCAAGTCCGGCACCTCGGATGCAACCGCTGAGCTGATGGCGCGCATCCGCTGCATTTTCGACAAGGCGGGTGTTATCTGGCAGACCGGTCAGCTTGGCAAGGTTGACCAGGGCGGCGGCGGCACGGTTGCCATGTACCTCGCAAACCGCAACATTGACACCGTAGACGCAGGCGTTCCGGTGCTCTCCATGCACGCACCGTTCGAGTGCATTGCCAAGCTGGATCTGTATATGGCATACAAGGGCTTTGGTGCGTTCTACCGCGATTAAACGAGATAAAACGGAGGTTTTACCATGCTGTTGATTCAAAACGGACGGGTTCTCGACCCGTATACGCAGATGGATGCGTTGTGTGATGTGCTGATCGGTGACGACGGCGTTATCGCGCAGGTGGCTGAGCACATCGACGCGCCCGCGGGCTGCACGGTGTATGACGCGAGCGGGCTGACGGTATCTCCCGGCTTTGTGGACGGCCATGTGCACTTCCGCGATCCGGGTCAGACCCAGAAAGAGGATGTGTTGACCGGTGCGGCGGCGGCAGCCGCGGGCGGCTACGCCACGGTAATCTGCATGGCGAACACCGTGCCGACCTGTGACACACCCGAGATCATCCGCTACGTTACCGACAAGGCGAAGGACTGTCCGGTGCAGGTTTTGCAGGCAGGCTCGGTCACCAAGGGCCTGAAAGGGCAGGAGCTGACCGACTTTGACGCACTGCTCGAAGCGGGTGCGCCGTGCCTGACCGACGACGGCATCAACCTGACGAGTGCGGCGCTGTGCCGCACCGCCATGGCGGAAGCCGCCAAGCGCGGCACGCTGCTCTCGTTTCACGAGGAGGAGCCGTCACTCGTGCCGTCTCCGGGTGTCAACTACGGCTCGGAGGCCGCCAAGCATTTCGGCGTACCGGGCGCAATGGCGAGCGCGGAATCTGCAATGATCGGCCGTGACATTGCGCTGGCGCTCGATACCGGTGCGCGCGTGCTGTTCCAGCACGTTTCGTCCGCGCAGTCGGTCGCGCTCATTCGAGCGGGCAAGGCGATGGGCGCGAAGATTTACGCCGAGGTTACGCCGCATCATCTGTCGCTGACCGAGGATGATGTGCCGGCACACGGCACTTATGCGCGCATGAATCCGCCGCTCCGCAAGGAGGCTGACCGTCAGGCGCTGATTGCGGCTCTGGCGGACGGCACCATCGACATGGTGGCAACCGACCATGCACCGCACACCGCGGAGGAGAAGGCCCGCGAGTTCGCAAAGGCGCCGTCCGGTATCACCGGCTTGGAAACCGCATTCTCGGTGTGCAATACTTACCTCGTTCAGACCGGCAAGCTCACGCCGATGCAGCTTGTTGACCGCATGAGCAAGACTCCTGCCGAGATTTACGGTTTGACCGACCGTGCCGTGCAGGCAGGCAATTTCGCCCGTCTGGTGCTGCTGGACTGGGATACTGAGAGGGTATACGAAACGTATAAATCAAAGGGAATCAACACACCGTATACCGGTAAAAAACTCACCGGTTCGCCGAAGGCGATCGTTACCGGCACGAAAGTTACCGAATAAAGCCTAAAAGGGACCCGAGAGGGTCCCTTTTTGACATTCTGCGCGGAAGCAAAAAACTTGCGAAAAAATTTTGCAAAATCTATTGACAAATAAGCTGTATCCGCGCTATAATATACAAGCTGATTGCGATAAACCATCCAAACAGCGTGTACCAGCATTTTATATTCCTCAATAGCTCAGTTGGTAGAGCATGCGGCTGTTAACCGCAGGGTCGTTGGTTCGAGTCCAACTTGAGGAGCCACTTTATAGGGGTATAGCTCAGCTGGTAGAGCATCGGTCTCCAAAACCGAGTGCCGTGGGTTCGATCCCTACTGCCCCTGCCAATGCTGCTATAGCTCAGTCGGTAGAGTGCATCCTTGGTAAGGATGAGGTCACCAGTTCAAATCTGGTTAGCAGCTCCATGAAGAACCGCTTATAGGCGGTTCTTTTTTTATGAAAAATTCTGCAAAATAAGGGAGAAAACAGGTATGAAGCTGCGAAACTCTTTGTTTCTGCTGCTGACGGCCACGATTTGGGGTGTGGCGTTCGTGGCGCAGAGCGTCGGCATGCAGTATGTCGGCCCGTTCACCTTTGTGTTCGCGCGCAACGTCATCGGCGGACTGGTCCTGCTGCCGGTCATCGCGGTGTTGGGCAAAAGCGGCGGCCCGCATCCGAAGCAAGCGCCCGAGGAGCACCGCAAAGCCCGCAAAACGCTCGTTATCGGCGGTATGTGCTGCGGCACGGCGCTGTGCGCGGGCAGCATCACCCAGCAGTTCGCGCTGCTGTATACGCCAGTCGGCAAGGCCGGATTCCTCACCGCGTGCTACATTCTGATCGTGCCGCTGCTCGGCATGCTGTTTGGCCGCAAGTGCGGACTCAAGCACTGGTGCGGTGTTGCGCTGGCGCTGCTCGGCATGTATTTCCTGTGCATGGCGGGCGGTAGCTTCGGTTTCGCGATGGGCGACCTCATCGGTCTGTCGTGTGCGCTGCTGTTCTCCATCCATATCACAGTCATTGACCATTTTTCACCGATGGTGGACGGCGTGAAGATGTCCTGCATCCAGTTTTTCTTCTGTGCGATCTTATCGGGCATCGGCATGCTGATTTTCGAGCAGCCGAGCTTCGCGAACATCCTTGCCGCGTGGAAGCCGATTCTGTATGCCGGTGCGATGTCGTCCGGCGTGGGCTATACCCTGCAGATTGTCGGTCAGAAGGGCATGAACCCGGCGGTAGCATCGCTTATCATGAGTCTGGAGTCGGTTATCTCGGTTATCGCAGGCTGGCTTATTCTCGGTCAGGCGCTGTCCGGCCGAGAAATTTTCGGCTGTGTGCTGA
Organism: Butyricicoccus sp. AM27-36; assembly: GCF_003480945.1. Taxonomy (NCBI): domain Bacteria; kingdom Bacillati; phylum Bacillota; class Clostridia; order Eubacteriales; family Butyricicoccaceae; genus Butyricicoccus; species Butyricicoccus sp. AM27-36. The sequence goes on along the minus strand of NZ_QUJR01000011.1, from coordinate 80,952 downwards.
TGTTTGGCGCTATCGTGCTGGCACAGCTGCCGGAACGGAAAAAACAGAGCGTATAATGCAAAAGACAGATTTCTATTTTGTGCTGCGTGCGACAGCACGCATAAAATAGAATTTGCGCAGCAAATTCATAAAAACCGGGGGCGTGGTCCAGACCACCCTCTCTTGCCGCTATGCGGCAATTCACCTTGTGTACCTCGGTTTTTATACAAGGGAAGAAAAAATGTGTCCGGAGGACGCGGTTTTTCTTCAGCATTCGATCGAAAGCGTGGTTTCGATCGAGAGGCTGCTCGAAAAACGATAGTTTTTCGACAGCCTCAGAGACGGTTATTTACCGTCTCTTTTTTGCGTTTTGTGCTCGCCAATCATCGTATAGAGCGCTTCCAGCGCATCCGAAAGCGTGCCGACCTCATCAATCAGTCCGAGTGCGGCGGCCTGATTGCCGGAGATCACGGTGCCGACATCGGCGGTCAGCTGACCGGTTTCGCGCATAAGCTGCTGCAGACGCTCGGCGGTGATATGTGAGTGCGAGGTGATGAAATCCACAATGCGCTCCTGAATTTTCGCCAGATACTCGAACGCCTGCGGCACAGCAATGATCGTGCCGTTCATCCGCACCGGATGAATGGTCATGGCGGCGGAAACGGCGATAAAGCTCTTTTTGGCGGCAACGGCCAGCGGTACGCCGATCGAATGCCCGCCGCCGAGCACGAGCGACACGGTCGGCTTTTTCATGCCCGCGATCAGCTCAGCGATGGCAAGTCCGGCTTCTACATCGCCGCCTACCGTGTTGAGCAGCACGAGCAGACCGTCGATTTCGTCGGCCTGCTCCACTGCCGCAATCTGCGGGATGAGGTGCTCGTACTTGGTGGTTTTGTTCTGTGCGGGCAGTTCCATGTGGCCCTCGATCTGGCCGACAATGGTGATGCAGTGTATCGTTCCGCGCGATGTTTTTGCCGTAATCGAGCCGGTTTCAGCGATGGCATTCTGTTCCGGTGCGGCAATGGACGGGGTTTCTTCGGACATAGATGATCCCTCCTGAAGTGGTGAATTTGCCCTGATCACAAGTTTTCCACAAGGTGCGGTGGATTATGCAGCGGTAGTTTTTCCACAGCCGATATTACAATGCGTAGTCGAAAAAACGAGATATACGGCGGCTTGCGAGGGTGTATACAAAAAGTTATCCACTTTATGCACAAGGTTATCCCCAGATACCCTGTGGAAAGTCCTGTGGATAAAGTGGATTACCAGTTTTTGTGACAGGTTTTTACAGCGGTATCCTGCGGAGCGGTCGCCGCTCTCTGATTTGCGCCAGACTATCTAACAAGGAAAAGGTCGGAGTTCAAAAAGGAAGGGCACTCATTTAATCCGCGCACGGCGCGGAAACAAGGTTTAGCAGCCTACGGGCAAACCGCAGGTGTCCCTTCCTTTTGTCCCCGCCGTGGACATGGCAATTCCCTGCTGAATTTCAGCGAAAAACACCATGCCTGGACAGGGTGAACCGCCTGCACGGTTCAAGTGCCCCAGTTGATCAGCGCAAAATAATGGACAGCTGCCGCTGTTCGACAAACACCACTTGCCGTTCTACTCCAAATTTGTTACAATAGAAATACATATATGTACAGCTCGGCTGTGTATATGCTGCAAAATGATAAAAATTATGGAGTTGATACCAATGAGCAATCCTATCGTTACGATTGAAATGGAAAATGGCGGCGTAATCCGCGCAGAGCTGTACCCGGAAGTTGCACCGAACACGGTTCGCAACTTTGTTTCTCTGGTGCAGAAGGGCTTTTATGACGGCACGATCTTCCATCGTGTCATCCCGGGCTTTATGATTCAGGGCGGTGACCCGGAAGGCACCGGCATGGGCGGCCCCGGTTATGAGATCCGCGGCGAGTTTACCGCAAACGGCTTCCAGAATGACCTGAACCACACCCGCGGTGTTCTGTCGATGGCGCGTACCGCTGCACCGGACTCCGCAGGCAGCCAGTTCTTTATTATGACCGAGGACGCACCGCATCTGGACGGTCAGTATGCTTCCTTCGGCATGGTTATCGACGGCATGGATATTGTTGATGCCATCGTCAACACCAAGCGCGACTGGCATGACCGTCCGCGCGAGGAGCAGAAGATGAAGTCCGTTACCGTGGATACGCAGGGCGTAGAGTACGAGGCTCCGGAGACCCTGTAACAGAGGGAGAGGATCGGTATTGTACTATACCAATAAGGAGACTTTTGTCCTGTCTGCGGACGGCTGCATGGATACCGAACGCGGCGGACTGGAATCCATTCTGGCCGGCAACGACGAGGGCGCAAAAGGCTGCTGTTTTTCGGTTGCCATGTCATCGGACGGTATTGCTGTGCTTTCGTCGGACGGCTGTGTTGCCGCGCCCGACGGCACGAGGCTGCCCGTCCGCGATTACAGCTACGCGGAGCTGCATCAGGCGGCGCCGCAGCTGACGCCGGTTAGTCAGGCGATCGAGCTGGCACGCACCTGTCAGGGCAAGATTGCCATCACCGTGCACGATCAGACCATGCTGCGGCAGCTGCGTATGACGCTGCGGTATGCGGATTGTCTGGATGACACGATCATCATCGGTCTGGGGCTGGTGGAAGCGGCTCGTGTAGCGTCTGCCAACCCGGATTTACATATCATGGGTGAGCTGCCCAATCTGCCGAGCGAGATTGACGCGCTGGTCAATGCCGCGCAGACAACCGGCCTGTTCGGTCTGCGGGCCGAGCCAAAGGATTTATCCGAGCGGCTGGTTTCGGCGTGCCGACAGGCGGGGCTGTTCACCATGAGCCGGTGCACGGACGATCCCAATACGCTTGCGGAACTCATCCGCAAAGGCGTAAACTTTATCGAAACACGCCGGCCGGACATCACGGCGGCGCTGCTGCCTGTCGGTGAGGCTGAACCGCACGGTATTCCGCTGAGATACTGATGAAATCCCGTAAAAGGACGCACATAGTGCGTCCTTTTCAGCTTGTCGAAAAAGTCAGATTTCTATTTTGTGCTTCGTACGACAGCACGCATAAAATAGAATTTGCGCAGCAAATTCATAAAAACCGGGGGCGTGTACCTCGGTTTTTATACAAGGGAAGAAAAAATGTGTCCGGAGGACGCGGTTTTTCTTCAGCATTCGATCGAAAGCGTGGTTTCGATCGAGAGGCTGCTCGAAAAACGATAGTTTTTCGACAGCCTCAAAGGACGCACATAGTGCGTCCTTTTAAAGTTAATTCGCGCGATAGCGCACATCAAATAGGATTTGCTGTGCAAATTCTAAAAATCCGGGGATATGTGCCACGCAGCGCGACCGAGAAGCCGCGCAAGGATAGCGTTCGGATTTTTGACTTATAGAGCGAGAAAATTTCGGCCGACAAGAGGAACGGTCTACGGTCCGTTCCTCTTGTCGGCAAAGCTGTAGTTTCGCGACAGCCTGAGGGCGGACCTTTGGTCCGTCCTTTTTCTATCCCTTTCTGCTTGAAATCCTGCAAAATTTGCGTAAATTTCAGTACCACACGCTGCTTGAATGTGCTATACTTAATATGTATAGGTGCCTGCACCTGTCAACCAATATTTGTATCATTTTAGGTAGGAGAGCTCCATGAGATCACTGCGAATTTTACCGGCGCTGCTGTTCCTTTTGCTGCTGGGCGGCTGTGTGTTTCCATCGGGCGATGAGCTGTTAGCCGCGCCCAAACCATCCAGCAATTACCAAAGTCTGCAGACTGAGCTGGAAAAGCAGCTTGCGCAGGGCGTATCCTACGCCTCGCCAAGCGAGGGTGAAAACCGTTCGTCTATTCAGCTTGCCGATCTGGACAACGACGGCGTAGAGGAGGCCATCACGTTTTTCCGCGGCGCCACCTCGGCGACGAGCAACAAATTTACGGTAGCTGTTTACCGCAAGCAGGGTGACAGCTACGTCTGCACCGGCACGATCGACGGCCGCGGAACGGCATTACGTTCGGTCGAATTTCCGGTACTTGAGCCGAGCGGCAAGCGCGGCATGGTTCTCACCTGGCGTCTGCCGGGCGACGGAACAGGTGCGCTTACCATGTGCGATTTTGACGAAAACTGCACGCCGGGTATCATTCTCGAAACCGAATATACCGCTATGGAGCTGACCGATCTGACCGACAACGGTGCAAAGGATCTGCTGCTGATCACGAGTGACACCTCCGGCAAGCGCGTGGCACGCCTGTACCAATATGACAGCGGCTCCATGCTGCCGGCCGGTGAGACGGCGACCAGTCAGGGGGCGGCTGCGGTTGAGCACATGCAGTCCGGCCGTGTGCAGGACAGCAAGACCGCTGTGTTTGCTGAGGAAAAGGTGGCGAATGGCGCCGGTCTGACGACGGATATTTTTGTCTACTCGAACGGCACGCTGCGCAATCTGGCACTGGACGGCGAGGATACCGCCAGCCACAGCACCTATCGTCCGGTGGCGGTCTACGCGAGCGACGTCAACGGCGACGGCATCACCGAGCTGCCGCGTGCAGTGCTGATGGCGGGCTATAAGGACACATCCTCGTCCGATGCGGTGTATATGCTCGACTGGTATGCCTACGGCATCGGCAAAGTTCCGACCAAGGTTGCAGCCACTTATCAGAACATTTCGGATGCGTGGAGCCTGTTGATCGACCAGAAATGGCATGACCGCATTACCGCGATCAAGGCAAACGACGGCGGACTCAGCTATGTGGAATTTTTTGAGTACCGCAAGGATAAAATGTCCATCCCGCTGTTTAACATTTACTGCGCGACCGGCTCCAACCGTGAATACTACGCCGAGCGCACCGATCTGATCCAGCTGGGACAGACCACGCAGGCCATCTACTTCGCCAAGCTGACAAACGAAGGCGAGCAGAGCGAGCTGGCGCTGACCGGAGACGAGATCAAAGCCCGATTCTCGCTGGTCAACCAGGCGTGGAACAATTAAGAATCATCAAACGCCGCAGAAACGCGGCAGTTACCAATAAGCGCTAAAAGTACAGGAGGATATTACAATGAAGCGCAAAATTCTGGTTTTGGAAGATGAAGAAAATATCCGCTCCTTTCTGGTTCTCAACCTGAAACGCAGCGGTTATGAGGTAATAGAGGCCGAAACTGGCGAAATAGCACTGGAAAAGTACCATGAAAATCAGGATATCGCGGTTGCGGTGCTGGATGTTATGCTGCCCGGCATTGACGGCTACGAGGTCTGCCGCGCCATGCGCGGCGCGGGCTATCAGGCGGGCGTTATCATGCTGACCGCCCGCACGCAGGAAGCGGACAAGGTAACCGGCCTGATGAACGGTGCGGACGATTATGTCACCAAGCCGTTTTCGGTTATTGAACTGGCGGCTCGTGTGGACGCGCTGTACCGCCGCGTATCCGGTTCGCCGTTCTCCGAGGACGACGTGATCAAGTCCGGTCCGTTCAAGCTCAATCTGCGTGCCCGCGAGGTGCTCAAGAACGGTGTGAAGATCGAGCTGACGCAGATCGAATACGGTCTGCTCAAGGCGTTCATGCAGAACATCGGCAAGGCGCTTTCGCGCGATGAGCTGCTCGAAATGGTCTGGGGACACCACTATGTGGGCGAGCTGAAGATTGTGGATGTGAATATCCGCCGTCTGCGGATTAAAATTGAGGATTCGCCGGCGGACCCGACCCATATTGTAACGGTCCGCGGCTACGGTTATATGTGGGAGGGCTGATATAGTCAATCGCCGCACCCGCGGCGGGGGAACGGCGGCGGTTTCGCTGCGGAAACCAAAAGGGTAGACACCTGCGGTTTCTACCCTCTTGGGACTCCCGTTTCCCTTTGTTTCATGGTCTGGCGCAGACCAGAGACCGGCGACCGCTCCGAAATAGGGGAACGGCAGAGGATTTTTTCCACCGTAGGGGAGCACGGAGTGCTCCCATGTCCCCAACGATACGCAGTGTCAGACAGCATACTGCTACACAGGCGGTTTACTCCACGCAGAGAGCGGCACAAGGTGAATTGCGTGGAGTAAACCGCATGTGTAGCAGTCAGAAAACAGCTTGAGCGGCTGAGGTTTCGTAATGGGCAGTCAACGGCCGCACCTACGGAAGATGAACAGTACGCCCGTTCCCCTATAGTCTCAGTTATGAATTATCGCCGTGCCCTCTAAGGGAAAGAGGAAGATTCACAAGAAGGAGGAAACCGTAGGTTGCTTCCTTCTTGTGCCCCGCCGGGTAGGCGAATTCCCGCGCGGCGTCAGCGCACATTCTGCCGCTTGGTAAGCGGCATCAGAAAGGTCATGTTCTATGACAAATCGCAAGCAAAAACGCAAACCGGAACCGCCTCCGAAGTCGGAGGTACCAAAGGTACAGCACTCGCCGGGCGGCATCAAGGGCCGCTGGCTGGTGAACTCTTTGTCCTTCGTGCTCGTTATTCTGGCCGTTGTGGTTATTTTGATCTCTGTCGGCGTTTCAGGGTATTACTATGCCACCGTGCGCGACAACCTCGCGTCACGCGCGGCGACCACGTCGGACACATTCCGCAAATACTTCACCGATACCTACGATCAGTTTTACACGCAGGCGGAGGCAACCGTCACCACATTTCAGGATCAGGACAAGTTTGAACAGCAGTTTCTGGACGCAAACGGCCGCATTCTGCTGTCCACCTCGGGATTATCCGGCGGCGGCGTTGCTTCGACCGAGGATGCGTCGCAGGCGCTTTCCGGTCGGAAAACCGCGGTTTTCACCGGCAGAGACCCGCTTTCCGGCGAGCGCGTGATGAGCGTCACAGCGCCGCTGCTGAGTGCGCGCGGCGATCTGGTCGGCGGCGTGCGGTATATCACCTCGCTGCGTATCGTCGAACGGCAGATCTGGATGATCGTCGGCTTCTCCCTGCTGGCGTGCCTGCTGTTCCTCATGCTGGTTGTGGCGTCGAACAGCTATTTTATCCGGTCGATCGTCGATCCGGTGCTCAAAATCAACACCATCGCCAAGGAGATCGCGGCCGGACGCTACGGCGTGCGCCTGCAGAAGACCTACGATGACGAGATCGGTGAGCTGTGCGATACCATCAATTATATGTCGGACGAGATCAGCCGCGCCGAACGCATGAAAAACGATTTCATTTCTTCGGTTTCACACGAGCTGCGTACACCGCTGACCGCCATCGGCGGCTGGAGTGAGACGTTGCTGGCCGGCGGCGGCGAGGACCCGGAGGAGGTTATGCAGGGCCTGACTATCATCCAGAAGGAGGCGGGCCGTCTGACCCGCATGGTCGAGGAGCTGTTGGACTTTGCGCGCATCGAATCCGGCCGCATGAAGTTGGAGATCGAGACGTTTGATATGTCCATCGAGCTGTATGAAGCGGTTTATATGTATGAAAACCTGCTCAAAAAGAGCGGAATCCGCCTGCTGTACGACGAAGATGTGGATGCAAACTACTACATCAACGGCGATCGCCACCGCATGAAGCAGGTGTTTTTGAATATTCTGGACAACGCCGCGAAATACGGCGGCGACGGCAAGCAGATTGATATTGACCTTAAACGTGACGGCGGCAACATCGTTGCGTCTGTGCGCGACTACGGTCAGGGTATTCCCGAAGCGGAGCTGCCGTTCGTCAAGGAGAAATTCTACAAGGGGTCATCCAAGCAGCGCGGCAGCGGCATCGGCCTTGCCGTGACGGAGGAAATCGTTTCCATGCACGGCGGTACGCTGGATATCGCGTCCGAGGTCGGCAAGGGAACGACGGTTACCGTCACTATGCCGTCCGCCAAGTCCGAGGAGGCGCTCGGCATTACCGGTGCCATTTCGAAGGCACCTGAAACCCCGTTTACCGAAGGAGAGCATTCATGACAACGCAAAAGAAAACCACCATCGGTGGTCAGGCAATCATCGAGGGTATTGTAATGAAGGGACCTAAGAAGTCCTGCACGGTCGTGCGTAAGGCGAACGGCGAGCTTGTCAGCAAGACCGAACCGACGCCGAGCCGTGCCCCGATTTGGGAAAAGCCGATTTTCCGCGGCGCGTATACGCTGTTCATCGCTATGAAGGAGGGCATGCAGGCCATCAACTACTCCGCGTCCTTCTTTGAGGACGAGGAAGCCGATGTGCCGCCGTCCAGGTTTGAACTCTGGCTGGAAAAGAAATTCGGCTCGGAGGGTCTGAACAAGGTTATCCTGAGCATTTCGACTGTCATCGGCATTGCCCTGCCGATTGGCCTGTTCATCCTGCTGCCGAGCTTTCTCGGCGGTTTTGTGCCGAAAACCTGGGGTGTGCTCGCGCGCAATGTGCTCGAGGGCTGCGTGCGCGTTGTGCTGTTCCTGCTGTTCATGTGGTCGGTGTCGCATATGAAGGATATTCGCCGCACGTTCGAGTACCACGGCGCAGAGCACAAGACCATTTTCTGCTACGAAGCAGGCGAAGAACTGACCGTTGAAAATGTTCGCAAACAGGGCAAATACCACCCGAGATGCGGCACCAGCTTCATGTTTGTGCTGATTATCATTGCGACTATCGTTTCGTCGATCGTCTTTTCCATCATCGACATTACCAATCCGTTCCTGCGTATGCTCGCGCATTTGATCCTGCTGCCGCTTGTTGTCGGCATAAGCTACGAGTTTAACCGCTACGCCGGCCGCTCGGAGAGCCTGCTCTCGCGTGCACTGCGCTGGCCGGGATTGATGGTGCAGCACCTGACTGTATTTGAGCCGGATGATTCCATGATCGAGGTTGCGATCACCGCGATGAAGGCGGTCATTCCGGACGACGGTTCGGACGAGTGGTAAGCGCCATGCACTATTATTTTGCGCCGATGGAAGGCGTGACCGGTGCGGTCTATCGCCGGACGCACCACGAATTTTTCTCAGGTGTGGACAAGTATTTCATGCCGTTTATCACACCGACCACGAATGAAAAGCTGACGCCGCGGCAAAAGCGCGATGTCCTGCCGGAGTACAACGAGGGCGTGCCTGCGGTTCCGCAGCTGCTCACCAAGTCTGCCGCGGACTGCATCTGGGCGGTGAATGCACTGCATGACCTCGGGTATCCTGAGGTCAATCTCAACCTTGGCTGTCCGTCCGGCACGGTAACGGCCAAGGGAAAGGGAGCCGGATTTCTCGCACATCCGGACGAGCTGGACCGGTTTTTTGACGAAGTTTTCGCAAAATGCGAGGGGATTTCGGTAAAAACCCGTCTCGGCGTGCATGAGGCAAGCGAGTTTGACAAGCTGCTCGAGATTTACAACCGCTATCCCATCACCGAGCTGACCATCCATCCGCGCGTACGGCAGGATTTCTACAAGGGAAGGGTCCGGGAGGCAGACTTTGCGGCGGCGCTGCCGCGCTGCAGCATGCCCGTATGCTACAACGGCGATCTCATCACCGAGCGGGATGTGAGCACCGTCAGCGAACGCTATCCCGATTTACCGGCGGTGATGATCGGCCGTGCGCTGATCGCCGATCCGTCTCTCGTGGCGCGCATGACCGGCGGCAAGGCCGCAGACGCAAAAATGCTCGAGACCTTCCACGATACATTGTTCGTGCGCTACTGCGAAGCCTTCGGTGACAGCCGGATTGCCATGCTCCGCATGAAGGAAATCTGGTTTTACCATCTGAATCTGTTTGAAAACAGCGAAAAAACGGGCAAAGCAATTAAAAAAGCCAAAAATGCCGCAGAATTTCAGGCAGCGGCCGCAGCCGTGTTCCGCGATTGCAGGGTGCGGGCGAACGCCGTGCCGCTGTGGTTCAAACCCGCGTAAATTTAGGAGTTGACCCTGTGTGACTAAGACTATCAACGATGTTTACATGCAGCTTTTCCGCCGCTTGAAAGAGGGCGGTGACCCGATGCCGCAGCTGACCGCGCGGGAGATCACTGCCTACGCCTGCAAAGCAGACAAAAAGCAGACTGCCGGCTGGTCCCATTTCTACGTTGAGGATACGACCGTGGATTACGCCAGTCTGCTGTGCGACCGCTGTCTGGACGGCGAGCCGCTGGCGTACATTATCGGCGAATGGGATTTTTACGGCCTGACCTTCAAGGTGGATCGTTCGGTGCTCATTCCGCGCTCGGATACCGAGCGCCTGTGCGAGCTGGTCATTGAGCAGGCCAAAGAGCGGGTTTCACCGCGTATTCTCGATTTGTGCTGCGGCTCGGGCTGTATCGGCATTGCGGCGGCGCACACGGTCGAGGATGCCCGCGTGACCGCGATCGACCTGTCGGACGGTGCGCTGCACATTACCCGCGAGAACGCCCGTGATCTGGGCGTGAGCAGCCGTTTGCTGACCATGAAGGCCGATGTCATGCACGCGCCTCCGCGCGGACTTGGGCAGTTTGATATTATCGTTTCCAATCCGCCGTACGTCACCGAGGACGAAATGCAGATGCTCGACCGCAGTGTAGCCGATTTTGAGCCGCATGAGGCGCTTTACGGCGGCGAGGACGGTCTGGATTTCTATCACGCCATCTGCGACAGCTGGGGAGAGCTGTTGGTGCCGAACGGCAGGCTGCTGTTCGAGTGCGGCTGGCAGCAGGCCGACGACGTGACCGGCATCATGCAGCGGCACGGCTACAAGGATGTCACTATCACCGAGGATTACAGCGGTGTCCCGCGCATCGTGTATGGCACGAATAACCGTCCGGATGTGGATTTGACGAGGGATGCGTAAATCGGGATTTGTATCAGCGTAAGAAGGAGAGCAATGTCATGTTCAGAACAATTCGTAAAAAGAAAAATGAAATCAGCATCGACACGGCAAAGGCTCTTTTGCAGTCCAGCCGACGTGGCGTTCTTGCCGTAAATGGAGATGACGGATATCCCTATGCAATTCCTATCAACTATATCTACGATGACGATGCGCAGAAAATTTATTTTCATGGAGCACGTGCAGGCCATAAAGTAGATGCACTGCGTGCCTGTGACAAAGTATGTTTCACGGTATATGGAAATGAAACCATCAAAGAAGAAGATTGGGCACCGTTTTTGCAGAGCGTTGTGGTATTCGGCAGATGTCACCTCGTAGAATCCGGTGCAAGAGCAACAACTCTGTTAAAACGATTTGCAATGAAATACTATCCCAGCGAACAGTTAGTTGATGAGGAAATTACCCACGCAGGAAAGGCTGTGCAAATTTTTGAAATAGAAGTGGAGTACCTCAGCGGTAAGGAAATACAGGAACGATAAATTCCAGCTCGGTTGCCGCTTCTGCAGACGGAAAGCAGGCGGCTTCTGTCGCGGCGATGGCAGCAATGTCTTTTTCTTCTGCATAGGTGATCTTCATTCTGTATTCCTTCTCAACGGATAGGGAGAATATCCGCTGCATGTTACTTTTCTCTCAGCATACCACGCTTTTGAGCGCGAAACAAGAAAAAATTACTATAAATTTCATCATGATCAACAAAGCGACCGCGCTTCAAACGAAAACTTGAAGCGCGGTCGCTTATCAATAAGGGATATGTAAAGGGGAGTAGTAGATGAAATATCAATCGCGGGAGAATTTACTGAAAAATTCTTCCCAAATGCGGAACGACATTTCCGGCATAGTAGCATGCGGCATGTAGTCCACCTGCGTGAACTGCACGGGAGCCGTGCCCTCACGGTCGAAGTAATGATCTTTGAAGCGACCATTGACCGTGTTGGCGCACTGTGCCCAATCGGCAGGGATCATATCAGCCTTACCATTGCGTTTGAGCCACAGCTCGACGGTCAGACCGGTTTCGTTCTCGTGGGTGGGTTCACACGGAATGAGCCATTCCTCATTCATGCCCCAGAACATCCAGATTGGAAGCTGTACGCCGTTTTCGGCGGCATACGGCAGGGAAGTCATTTTCTCATACGCACCGCCGAAGAATGCACCCGAGCAGGGGGCGACAGCGGCAAAGCGCTCGGTCAGTCCCAACGCCAGCATTTCGGTCATCAGCGAGCCCCACGAGTGACCGGTTGCGAACACGCGGTGCTCGTCCACCGGATACTCGGCAATCATCTTGTCCAGCAGGAACGAGAAGAATTTCAGTTCATCCGGGCGGTCGTCCTCAAGGAACACGTTCCATGCGTTGAGCGGCGCCCAGTCGGGCATAAGCCCCTGCTCAGGCATGTCAACCTTGGCGTGCAGTGCGGACGGAAACACAACAATGAATCCGTATTTTTCTGCGACATCGCACCAACCGCTGTTGCCGGCGTAGATTTCACCGGTACAGGTGTAGCCATGCATCGCGAGCACGAGCGGCACCTTCTTTTCGGGATTTTGCCGTACCGACTGCGGAATGTAAACATACCATTCTCGCATCCAGCCGTCAAATTCCTTGTAGTGGTACTCCATGCCGAGATCGCGGACCGGATCCTTTGTCACGCGCAGTTCACCGCCGGGACTGCTCATCCAGCGACGCTGACGATAGAGAAAGTCCTTCCAGATACGGCGCTGCAGGCGTTTGGCATACTGCTCGGATGCACCGGTAATACTGCTGTGGCAGACACGGTACGCTTCCTTCTCCTGATTAGGCGCGTAAGGTGTTTCCTTCACGCGGTAATACTCGTACTGATCGGGAGACAGCTGACGGCCTTCTTCGGCTTCACATGCATTGCGCCAGTAGGTGAGGATAGCGTCGCCAGTACCGATAGATACGGTCGGATCGTCGATAATCCACGCGGGCATCGGGATATCCTGCTTGTGAATGTCCTTGCGATGTTCCGGATCCTCAAAGCCGTCCAGATTGAGGGCATACGCCTGTCCGCAGTCGGTCAGATACTGCTCGGAAACTGCCGAGCCGCCGACCGAAGCCACACCTGCGAAGAACGCCGGATCGTAAGCCGCCGCCATATTGGCGAGCACGCCGCCTTCCTTACAGCCAACCAGATAGAACTTGGATTCGTGGACACAGAACAGCTTGCGGTCTGCGGCGGCAAGGGCTGCTGCGTTGATATACGCAACATCGCCATCCGGTGTGCCGTAGGCTTCGTTCGTGTTCCATGCGCCGTTTTCCGGCTCAAGGAAGAACACGATCAGACGTTCCTTGCACTCCTCGGTGTCCGCGATCTCACACCAGCCGCTGTGCTCGAGCAGATCATCGGCGGTCTGGCCGTTTTCTCCCAGCACAAGAATACCGGCGGTGGATTCGCGGATATCATGCGGTACATAGGCCAGCATGCGGCGCTTTTTGCCCGCGTATTCCACCGGCAGCTCAAACGTGCCGGAGAACTTGGGGGCGTAGGGATTTTTCGGGTCGCATATGTCTAAAATTTTATGGGTATACATGTTGTTCACGCTTTCTGTTACGCCGTACGGCCGGTGAGATCCTTCATAATGCCGTCGTATTCCTTATCCAGATGGTAAACCAGCATAAGGATGATAACCAAGGCCCATGCGATCATGTTGCCGTAAATGTAAAGGTTCTTGACCATGCTTATTGCGGAGGGAATCTCCACTTCCAGACCGGTAAAGCCGGAAACCTCCATCAGCTGACCAACAAGCCAGCCTGCAACGCCGCCGCCGAACTTCTGGCCGACGGTGAATGCGGAGAAGATGAGGGCCTGCACACGGATACCGGTCTTCCAGTGACCGTACTCGATAACATCAGCCAGCATGGTGAAGATGCAGCCGTAGAACGGGGCTTCGCCGATACCACGCATAACAGCAGCGGCCATAACCATGGTCATATTCTGCGGTGCAAACAGGACAACGACCTGACCGAGCACGCAGAGCACTGCGCCGAACAGAACCAGATTGCGCTTGCCGAACTTCTTGATGAATGGGGCAAGACAGATGATAGCAATAATCTTCGGAATGTTCTCGAAACTCTGCATAACGCCCATGACTTCGACGTTACCCAGCATATACTGTGCGTAGTAAGTAGCAACGGTGCCGTTTACGTTCTGGTACAGAGCAACGGCTATCATCGTGAGTGTAAGTACGATGAAATACTTGTTCTTCAGGGTAGCCTTCAGGCGCTGTGCGAACGGCATAGCCTCGGCTTCCTTGGCTGCATCAGTGTGGAAACGCTCCTGACAGCCCTTGTAGCAGAACAGCAGCATGAAGAAAGCAACGATGGAGTAAATCGCGCAGACCGTGATCCATGCCTGCTGACCGCCGCCGAGCATGTTGATGAACGGCAGGGTGAGTGCGGTAACGATCAGGTTACCGATCGGGGACATGGCCATGCGGAACAGATTGAGTTTAGCAAGGTCATCGTCATTGCGAGTCATCATCGGTGCCAGATTGGAATACGGCAGGTTGAGTGCGGTATATACGCCGGTGGTGCACAGGTTATAGGTGATGAATACATAGATCGCCTGCACCATCGTGCTTGAATGCGGCGGCACGCAGAACATCAGCACGGAGGCAATACCGTAAGGTGCGGCCATCCAGAGTATCCACGCACGAGCCTTGCCCTTCGGGGAGTTTACCTTGTCTACAATCTGGGCGATCAGCAGGTCGCTGATACCGTCAAATACACGAGATGCTAACAGAATCGTTCCGACAAGTGCCGCAGACATGCCGATTACGTTCGTGTAGAAGTATACGATCAGACTGGAGGTGATTGCAAATACGACGTTGCAGGCGGTGTCGCCCATGCCGTATGCGATTTTTTCCATCAGACTGGTTTTGAATGAGGTGTCATTCATTGAAAGCTGTTTTTTCGTCATTTTCCTTACCACCTTTTCGTTCAGAATCGGCTGCGCAGCGTTTCTGTTTGGGATTTGACTATAGTATAGTACGAAAAGAACGAAGAAAATACGGGATATTCATTTTGGACATAGCAATATATTTTGTATTTACTCGGAGGAGAAACCGTGCTTTTGTCGCATAATATGAAATGACAGATAGAAAAAGGTCAAAAAACAGATATTTTAGAAAAAGCTTATGTAAAATTCATCTTTCTGATGCGGAAAAGCCGTACCTCAAGCGGCTGCAGTGTTGTATCGAGCCGCAGAGCGGTATCCACCTGTTCGGTGGTCAGTGTGCGGTGTGCGGACGCGTGCTCGGCCAGATATTGCAGGAAGGCTCGGTCAGGGGACGGCGGTGCGCCGGCGGCAAGCCACAGGTCGAACGAGGAACCCGAGGTGCGGGTGATGTCCTGCTGCTCAATCTGGTACAGACCGCGTCTGAGAGCGGGAAATGTGATCTGAAACCGCACGACCTTGCCGCTCTCGAATACCGAATAGGCGTCTTCCGGATGCTCCAGACGGCGGTAGCGATAGCGGTAAATGTTATCGTAATGGGTGTAATTATATAGAATCAGCTGCCATTCCCGTTCACTTTGGGTGAAATACCAGCCGTCACCGGAGGCAATGCAGCAGTTGCCGAGCTGTCCGAGCAGGCGCAGTGCCTCATAGCCACTCTTCGGCACGCCGTTATAGGTGAACAGACCGTAGCCGCCGTGGTACATGGAATCGAAGTTCGCACGCTCGTCCATCAGATCGGAGATTGTCCAGTAGCCGAAGGCGGATACGGTATCCATATTTTCGCAGATGTTTTTGGTCAGCCAGACGGATTTGTAGCAGGTGTCGCTCGAAAGGTCGCGCTGCCATAGCGTGGAGTTCCATTCCTCGATGAAAATGTCCATGTCGGGCAATTCAAATTCGCGGCATATACCGTTAAGGTCATAGAGGAAGGTTTTAACGAAATTTGTATCCTTGGATAATACGGATGGGATAGACTGCTGACTGAGCGTATAGCTCATAAAATTTGCATCGGCGGACGAAGATTCATGCGGATAGCTTTGCACGGTCAGGAAATCCGGCAGACAGTCGTGGGCTGTGGCATACTGCAGAAAGACACGCATACCGCGCGGGTCCCATACCACACTGGACATGGCGCCCGGTCCGCCGAATTGCAGCCGTGTATCGACAGCTTTGACCGCATGGTACACGCAGTCATACAGTTCGAGATATTCATCCATGGTCATGCAGTCGAAGAACACATAGTTAATCTGAAAGGTAGAGAACTTCCACTGGGATACCTCGTCCCAGCCGTATCGGCAGATTGCATGCCGCAGAATAGCTTCAACCAGTGCGCCGAATGCTGTGCAGTCCGCACATGCAGCGGTGATCGAGCCGGTCTCGAAGATGCTGGTCGGTGCTTTCGCCAGTTCCCGGGGAATAAAGCTGAATTCCAGGAACGGGCGCAGCCCCTGCTCGAGCAGGAAGTCGATGACCATATCGAAGTAGGTGAAGCAGCACTTCACTTGGCCGTTTTCCATACCCTGATAGATGTGAAGCTCCTGATCGAGCATGCCGTGGAACCGCAGATAGCGGAAGCCGATCTCCTGCTGGATTTTGATAATCTGCTGTTGAACAGCGGCGGTCAGCAGATGCTTGGCGTATCCGGCGTTGAGCAGGGTTTTCCACGTATGACGAAGCCTGCGCGGCTGTACATTCTCATCAACCGTGATGTACCGCGTTTCGTGCGGCAGCTCGCGCTGCGGATCGGGCGGAACGGCAAACTGCAGCAGATAGGAAACGCCGTCCTGCAGTAAAGTTTCCTCGCCGGATGGGTCAGCGGCGGCTTTCTGGGTGGCATGCTGGCGGTATTGCCGCGGTGTCTGGCCGTGTTTCTGACGAAAATGTTCGATGAAAGCACTGGCGTTGTGAAATCCGCAGTCGTAGGCGATCTGAGTAATGGAGTGATCCGTGCTGCGCAGCTGCTTTTCGGCGTGTTCCAGACGCAGCCCCATGACATACTGGGAGTAGGTCATATCCAGATTCTGCTTGAGGAATCGGGACAGATAGCCTTCGGACAGAAACTCGCGTGCAGCAAGCTCGCGCAGGGAAATATCCTCATTCCAGTCGGACTGAATATGATCCATGATGCGCTTCATGCGGCGCATGGTTTCCTCGCGCTTGGTATTGTTTTGGGGCACAGCGGAAATGAGAAAATGCGCTGTCAGCAGATCAACGAGCTTGAGTACATTGGTGACAATACCGGAGGCGTTCTGCTCCGGGTTCTGAAAGAAATCCTGAAAAATCGTTGCAAATAATACGCGGATGGTCTGGTACTCCTGCTTTTCATTCTGGCTGGAGGCGTAGCAGAAGCAGACATTCTGTCTGCTCCAGTTGGCAAGCTGCAGCAGATTTTCGGGGATCTGCATGGCGATCATCTCGGCATTTTCCGAGCAGTTCACCTGATAT
Source organism: Butyricicoccus sp. AM27-36 (assembly GCF_003480945.1). Lineage (NCBI taxonomy): Bacteria > Bacillati > Bacillota > Clostridia > Eubacteriales > Butyricicoccaceae > Butyricicoccus > Butyricicoccus sp. AM27-36. The sequence continues at coordinate 63,862 of NZ_QUJR01000011.1, read as the reverse complement.
AATTCAAACGGGTTGACAACCAGCAGCGCGCCTGCGGGCATGGAGTACTCGGCGGACTGGTATCGGATTGAGCTGTTTCCGTGCAGTCCGAAAAACAGCGTCAAACCGCTGCTGAACTCTGATCGGCAGATCTGGTCATGAAATGCCTGAAAGATAATCTGTTCCCGTTTGGTGCGCATGGCTGTTCCTGCTTTCTGTCGAATGTAGTGGTTTTATTGTAGCATACGGCTTCGGAAAAGTACAAGTGCGGCCTCGTGCGGAGCATAGAGACGGCACAAGTCTATTATAAAAAAGCTGCCCATGAGGTAGCTGTCTATAAAGCAGGTTTTGAGAAACAAATACTATGGCAATTGCCGGACAAGGGTTGCTGACAAAAGGGATATGTACCGTATGATATACTATCTAACAGATGGGGTGATTTTATATGCCAAAAGGAGCAGTCATAGACTGCTCCTTTTTCATGCTATCCGGCGTATTTGGTTTTACTTTTGAACGATTTTCTCGCACCAGCGCTGCATGATTGCGGCGATCTCGGCACGAGTTGCGGTGCCGGTCGGGGCAAGAAGGTTGCCGCTCTTGCCATTCAGCACGCCTGCGCCGACAGCCCACTGCAATGCGGGAATTGCGTACTCGCTTGCCTGCAGGGCATCCGCGTAGCTGAGAATGTTGGTGTCCTCGCCTGCGCTTACGTCAATGCCCTTGCTCTGTGCGTAGCGGTACAGGATTGCTGCCGCTTGTTCACGGGTGACGGCTGCATTCGGTCGGAACGTGCCGTCCGCGTAGCCGGTTACTACCTTGTTTGCCGCTGCCCAGCCGACCGCCTTGGCGTACCATGCGTCCGCCTTAACGTCGGAGAAGCTTGTCGAAGCGCTCTGCGGCTTGCCCTCCAGATTGAACAGAATCTGCACAAGCATACCGCGTGTCAGATTGCTGTTCGGTGCAAAGGAAGTGCCGGAAACGCCGTTCATTATGCTGTGCGTCAGCACATAGTCGATGGATACATGATACCACTTACCGGTGTCAACGTCCTTAAACGGTGCCGACGGACAATCCTTGCCACCGTCACACGGCTTGGTTTCGCCGGACGCGGCAAACGCCACATTGACCTTGGAGGACGGCATCTTGAAGGCGTATTTGCCGCTGCCGAGGTCGGTCAGCGCAACGGACTTGCCGTTCGCGTCCGTAACGGTCAGCGTACCCTCGCCGGAAACGGTCAGCGTTACAGTGTCGCCTGCCGCCGCCTTAGTCTTATCCGCCTTGACGATGTTCACCAGCGCAGACGGGATAACGATATCATAAGTGGTCGGCGCAACGGTACCGCCGCCGCCACCTGCACCGCCGCCGCCACCGGTGCCACCGGTGCCACCGCCGCCGCCGGAGGTACCGCCGGTGCTCTTAAAGCTTGCGCTGACGGAAACCGCTGCCGCATCGACCTTGTAAGTGCCGCCCGGCTGCTTGGTCGCGCCGGAAACGGTCAGCTTATCGAGCGTGTAGCCGGTTGCCGGATCTGCGGCAATGGTGAGTATATCGCCTGCCGCCAGCTTTGCGCCGTCTGTCAGAACGGTGTCGCCCAGCTTGACCGTCAGTGTGCCGTTTTGCGGTGCGGTAATGGTCAGAGGAACCATCGAATAGATGTCGGCCTTAAACGTAATAGTGCTGACAACCTTTTCCATGCGGATGCTCCAACTGCCGTCTGTCTGCAATGCGCAGCGCGTTACCGTACCGCCTTGGAAATCCAGATTGCGGATCAGATATCCATCTGCGGGGCGCATTGCAAATTCGATCGTGCCGCCTTTGCGAATCTGACGTTCCGTGCCGTAATCATTGGGTGTTCTGGAACTCGTGCGGAAGGTATACTTTGCGTTGTCGGCAGGCAGATCAAACAGCGTTACATTTTCAAAATCCACCTGCACCTTGCTGTTTTCGGTCGGAGTGAGCGTGAAAGTGTTGGAGAGCTCATCTGCTGCCGTGCCGTTTACCGTCCACGCCTGAACCATCTTACCGGAATCCGGTGCGGCGGTCAGCGTCAGCGGAGCACCCTTGGGTACCTGAATGCCGCCGGAGGCGTCAATGGTCGTGCCATCCGCGCGTTTAACGGTCAGCTTGCCGCCGTCACCGCAGACAGTCGTAAGCGTCACCATCTGGCTGACGCCGAATGCTGCGTCAATGATGTGGTCCTTCGTCACGTTGTTCAGGTTGAGTGTCAGCGCGTTGCCTTCTGCTGTGCCATCCAGCGTCCAGCCGGTCAGATACGCACCGCTGCTCGGCTGTGCGGTGAGAACAACCGCCGCATGGTGCGGAACGGTCAGCATGCCGCCAGTAATAGCAACGTCTGCACCATTTACCTTGGCGGAAACCGCGCCACTGCCGCTGATATTGACGGTGACGGTGTGTGTCGGAATCGGCACAAAGCGGACGTAAACCGAGGTGTTGCCGGTCAGCGGGTCAATGACATAGGTTGTGCTCTCCTCCGTACCGATGGCAGTGGTGCCTGCCGCGTCTGCGTACCAGTTTTCGACCATATAGCCCGTATCGGGCACTGCCGTAAACGCAACGCGTGTACCGGATTTTGCCTTGCCGTCTGCGTCCGGACCGGAAACCGTCAGCGTGCCGTTATCCGCGCCGCTGGTCGGGATCACGCCGTAGGTTACGGTGTATTCCGCGTCCGCGATTTCGTAGCACGCAATGATTTCGGTGTCCTCGGTGACGGTCAGGGTGTAGGTCGTTGCATCGGTTTTGTGTATCGTGCCGTTTACCTTCCAGCCGATGAAGGTGTAGCCGCTTGCCGGTGCGGACGCGGTGAACGTGATTTCGGTATCGCCCTTGACCGTATCGCCGCTTGTCAGCGATTTATCATTCGTAATGCCGCCGCCGGTCTGCGCCGAGAAGGTCACTTCGTAGGATTTGCGCTCAAGCTTTACGCGGATATCCGCGCCTTGTGTTGCCGAAACGTCACAAGCGAGGCTGTTGCCGGTATACGGCTTGCCGTTTTGCTCGTAAGCGGCGCCGTTCAGCGTCCAGCCTGCGATTTTGTAGCCGTCACCCAGATTTTCGACCGTTACGGTCAGCTTGCCCTCGGCGGTGACGTTGTTGCCGCTGGCAATGGCATCGGGTTGACTCATGCCGGCACGCAGGAAGGCGGCGGACAGGCTTGCACCATGACCGGTGTCGCTGTCTTCGGCAATGCCGAAGGTAACAGCACTGCTGATCTCGGTGAACTGCACCTTGACCTCGTGTGCGGTATCGCTATCCGTGATGTTGAGCGTCGGCGCGCCTGCCTGCTCCTTGCCGTCCAGATACCATCTCTGCACCTTGTAGCCCTGATTGGGCTGTGCGGTGAACGTGATTTTCGAGCCGCTGAGGACATGATTGCCGCTTGTCAGCACGGTATTCGTGCCGTTGCGGGTCGCTACAGCGGAAAGCGTACCGTTTTCGCCGGAATTGTCGTCCTCCGGTGTGGTATCCACAACCGAGAAAGTGATTTTCGCGGTCGGGATTTTCTCAAACGCAACGGAAACAGTCACATCCTCGGTGATTCCGTCGGCGTTCGGTGTATAGGTGTACGTCTGGTTATCCGAGTTTACAACCGCCGAACCGGAAACATCGTTGCCGTTTACCGTCCAGCCTGCAACGCGATAGCCGCTCTCCGGCTGCGCGGTGAAGGTCAGCGCGTCCTTGCTGCCGCAGGGCAGATAGAAGCTGCTGCCGGTATGCGAGTCGCAGGTCAGCGTGCCGTTTTCACCTGCCGAAAGCGTGATTTTCGGCTGCTGACGGAAGGTTACGACCAGAGCGGCGTTGCCGTTCAGCGAGGGGATTTGATAGGTACCGCTTGCGGTCGGCGTAACGGTGTTGCCGTTCAGCTTCCAGCCGGCAATCTCATAGCCGGTGTTCGCCTGGGCGGTGAACTGAATGGTCGAGCCTTGAAGCTGGCTTTCGCCGCTCGTCAGCGCACCTGCGCCCAGCTTGACCGCCGATACCGTACCTGCCGCATTGGTGATTGCGGAGCCGTCCGCCATCTTGCCCTGAAAGGCTACGGTATAGCGGTTGAGTGCGGTGCATTTTACAACGAAGGTGGTGTCCTGGCGCAGATCATGCAGCGCCATGACGCGGTTATCGGTGCTGAGCGTGCCTGCTGTGTCAGGTGTTGCCGTCCACGAATCCACCAGCAGACCGTCCGGCGGCGTTACGGTGATGACCGGATTTTCACCGGTGTGTGCCGTATAGGTGAATACACCGTTCATGCCGGTCAGCTCGGTGCCGCCGACCGAGACTTTTGCGCCGGTCAGCGGATTGCCGTCATTGTCCACCGGCTTAATGGTCACAACCGGCTGGCTGTTTGCGACAAAATATACGGTTACTGTCACATTCTCGGTGAATTTATCGAATGTATAAGTGCTGCCGGTGTAATTGTGCGTGCCGTCTGCGGTTTTGAGCGTTTCGCCGTTGACCTCCCAGCGATCGACCGCATAGCCGTCCTTGGGCTGCGCCGACACGCGGATAGTCTGACTGTAATTGACGTTTCCGCCCGAGATAAACGCACTGCCGAGTGCACCGTCCGTCAGGTAGTTAGCAGAAACCGTACCCATGGTATCGTTATTCGATTGATAGGTAAACGCGCTGGCTCCGGCGGTAAATTCTACGGAAACATCGGTATCTGCGCCCAAATTGCCAATAGTATAGCTGATATTGTTGTAATATGTGCTGCCGCTGTCTACAACATAATCCGTGCCGACCTTCCAGCGGCTGACGGTGTAGCCTGCCTTGGGCTGTGCGGTGAACGTCACCTTGCTGCCTTTGGGCAGGCTGCTGCCGCTGGAAACCGGAAGCACTGCGCTCGCGGCATCCGCCTGATAGGTGATGGAAACCGTGCCGTTGGTATCGCCCTTGGCGTTTACGGTGTAGCTTTCGCCGGAAAGCGTGTAAACCGCGTTTTTCAGCAGGATATTGTACTTCTCCTGCAAGGATTGAATCTTTTGCGAATCCTTTAGCGCGATATAGATGGGGTATTTACCCGGAAGGGCTGCGGTGGTGCCTTCGGAGGTCAGCGTGTAGTCCGTACCCGCCGTTAGGGTGTCGTTGTCCCATGCCGCAAGACCGGAAAGCACTGCGGCGTCAGGCGTGCGGGTGTCGTTCAGCGCCTTGCTCGTATCGGCAGCGGACAGCGTGAGCGTGCCCTTGCTTACGATAATAACCTTGGAATCGGTAAGATTCTGACGGGTTGCGGTAATGCGGTAGTTCGTCACCAGTTTGGGCGTAAATACGTCGTTTTCGAGGGTATAGTCTGTGGCGGATACTGCCGAAACGTACTTGCCGCTTACCAGCTTTTCCACCGTATAGGTAGCTGCGACATTCTGCGAAGTGCCCTTTTGACTGGTCAGCGTTGCGGCGAGATTTGCGCTCTCGCCGTAGGTGACGTTCGCGGGTGCGGTCAGCGACAGCACCGAGCGGTCTGTCTTGTTCAGCACGAAATAGACATTCACAGACGCGGTGCTCGGCGCGTAGACGTCATCGCCGGAGTACATGGCGGTGATGGTTGCCGCGCCTTCGCCCTTGGGGGCAAATTTATCGAGAAGTGCGGTGAACTTGTCCTGGCTTTCGCTGACAGGTACGGTAAGGGTCTGTCCCTCAATGCCCGCACCGGAAATGATAAAGGTGACGGTGCCGGTCATGCCGGTCGGCTTGCTGCCGTTTTCCAATACCGAGGCGGCAAGTGCGTAGGTCAAACCGGTGATATTTTCGGTTGTCGTGTTCGTGCCGGTGGTTTCGGTCGCCTGATAAACTGGTGCCAGCGTGTTGACGTCCGTTCCGTCGACAAGAGTGCTCGCATAGCGCAGCGTAAACGGCAGGTAGGTCGTGCCGCTGTCCTTGGTGTACAGATATGCGATTTCGCCGTTTCCGTTCGCCTCGTAGAAGGTGTAGCCGGAATACGCGCTGTCGGTCGGCTGGAATTTGTGTACAGCGGTGTACGATACGCCATTATAGGGAATAGAGGTGCTGTCACTGACCGGATTGCCGAGCGCCAGCGTTTTCGTATCGGTTTTGCCGTCTGCGTCCGTTTCGGTGATGATCGCCTGTGGTCCTTCGGATTGAATATCCAAAGCGCTGCCGATTTTGTCGACGGAAAGCGCCGTGTCCTTATCCAGCAGACCATTGCTCAGCGTCGGCGGGGTACCGTTATAGGCGTAATACGCCGCACCGTTAAACCAGAAAAATTGGTTGCCGCCAGAGAGCAGGGAATAGGTCTTATCACCGCTCGTCAGCGTTACCGCCTTCTGACCGGTGACAGTGGTTCCCTCACTGGTCGTCAGCGTGCCGCCGGACAGCCAAACGGTGCCGTTCTTCGGTGTGATTTGAATGCTGGTCGGCACGCGAGAAACGTCCAGTGCTGCAGATTTGGTGTACAGCGAACGGTTTTTCACATACACGCGGCAGCGGTATGCATAGCCGTTCATCTCCTCTGCAGCGGTGATGGTGAGCGCCGGGCCGTTCGCGCCGGAAACACCGGTGCTGTTTTTCAGTTCGCGCCACTGCGACTTGCTGTCGGTCGTTTTCACCTGCCACTGATAGCTGACCGGCTTGGCGCCGCTGTCATCGGTGAAGGTCGCGGCGGCGGTGAAGGTCGCAGTTTTACCTGCGGCAGTCGAGGTGTCCTTCGGGTGGGTGGTGATCTCAAAATTCGCCGTACCGTTCAGCGTAGTAGCGTAGGCGATTGGGCTGTCGATACTGCTGCCCTTGGTTGGACTGACCGCGCGTACGCTGAACCGGTAATCGGTGTTGGCATCGAGGTCGGTCACCTGATATTGTGTTACCGTATAGGGGACTGTTGCGATCTTGTTGTATTCGCCATGCTGGTCAATCATGCTGATCTCGTAATATGCTGCGCCGCCGCTGGATTCCCATTCCAAATCCACCGTGCTGGTGCTGACCTCGGTAACGGTCAGATTCTGGGGCATTCTGGGTGGCTGCGTGACGTTTATGACCTCGTAGCCAACGATCCAGACCGGTGTTCCGCCAAGCTGTGCATTGTTGACGATCAGCTTCCAGTCGAAGCCGTACTGCGTTGCCTCAGCAGGCAGGGAATCGACCGTACCGGAGAACGCCGTTCCTTCCGCGCTGGACTTGCTCCAGCCGCCGCCTGCGCCGGTGCTGCCGGTCACGCCGACATAGCCCTTGTTGCCGAACAGTGCGCCGCCGCCGCCAACCTTGTAGTTCAGCTCCAGATTAAAGGCGTGGCTGTGTTCTTTGCCGGTCGTCTTGGTGATCTCCTGCGTGGTATCGGCAGTGGTGCTGCTTGCGCCCGTGTGCGCATAGGCACCGTTAAAGGTAAACTCGCGCGTACCGGCGGGTTGATTAGCATAGGTTTCCGGTTCACCGGGCGTGGAGTAAAGCAGATTGCCGGAAATCGGCTCCAGCCCCTTGGTTTCCGCGGCGATCTCGTCATAGCTTTCCACATCGAGCACCGCAACGGTTGGATCGAGCGCTGCGGGCAGGATGGTAGTGCTCCACTGCTTACTGTCCGGGTCGTACATCTCATAAATATAGTACTGATACGGTATGGTGTACACAACAGCCATATCGCCGCCGCCTGCCTGCGCGTTGTAGGTGACGGAGTGCTCGATTTCGGTCGATTCTGCGTAGTCATAGCTGTAGCTTGCGGACAGCTCAACCTCGTATTCGCCGCCGGCGAGCGCCTGTACCTCGAGCGAGTGATATACGCCGAGCGCCTGCGAAACGCTTGCGGTTTTGGTGTCGCCGGTGGATTTGCTTGTGCCGTAGGCGGTGCCGCCGTTGCCGATGTAGTCATACGTTTCGTTGAGGTCGGCAAAGTATGGCGTCGCCTGCAGGACTGCGTATACCTCGGGATTGGTGTATACCGTATAGTCGGCAACGTAGCGCATGGTGATCGAGTCGTTGCCGAAATCCGGCAGTGCCAGACTGACGAACGTGCCCGTATTGTCGTTGCGGCGGCTGGATTCCGCGATAACGCCCTCCTGCGTGCTGTAGAATATGTGGTTTTTGGTGCTGTCTGATGCGCCGCTCTTTGCGCCGGTCAGATATGCCGCACCGAGGTCCATCCAGTAGTAATCATCGCTGCCGTTGACCGGCTCCTTGCGGTGTACGCCGGCAACATAAACGAAGGATTCGCGCCATTTGTTTTTCTGATCTACCGCACTGTTGCCGGATGGGTTGCTATCCACTACGCCCGCCTGCACATCGCTGATCCAGACCTGTTCCTTGGTCTTGTTCTTGCCGTTGATGTTGACCTGCGAGGTGCACACGCTGACGGACGAAAGCTGGGTCGTGATACCGCCGGTGGTGTCAAAATCGTAGATTTCTCCGCCGAGCAGTACCTCATCGTTGCTGTTGTTTGCACCGATGCCCTCCATATCCGCGCAGCCGAGCGCGATAGGCGCATGGACCGGACGGTAATAGCCCTTATTCGGGTCATCAATGTAGCTTTCCGCGATTTTCTTGCCGCTGTCGCCGAGTTCCTGTGTGCGGTACTCGGACAGCTTGAATTTTTTCGACTGCGGATCGTAGTAGGCAAAGCGGTACGCAGCGGTTTTGTATGCGCCGGAGGTGTGGTCGGAGGTTTTGCCATTGCTCTGATAGCCCGCCGCGATGAGCACCGTACCGGTGATACCGGTATCCGGCAGGGAGAACGTGCCGAACGTGCAGTTTGCGGATACCATCGCCTGTTCGCCATTGGCAAGCGATACGGTATTCAGACCGCTGACCGGCGTGAGCTTGCCGGATTTCTCGGTGAATACGGTCAGGTGCGCCGCCGAGGCCACATTGCTGTTGTCGGTCGGTGCGGATGCGGTAACGGCAATTTCCTCCTTGCCGTCGCGGTCAAGGTCGCCGCCGGCGAGTGTGACCACCGGAATCTTCTCAATCTGCCACTGCCACTGCGTTGCCTGCTGATACGAGGATGATTTACCGGCATTGATTTTTAACTCGTTAATGCGTTTCATGGAAGTGGTGTTGAATACATCCACATAGGCGTAGCGCATGCCGTTTTCGTCTTTCCAGCGTCCGGCGTAGACGAACAGCTCGTCCTTACCGTCGCCGTTTACATCTGCTGCGGCAACGTCCATAATGGCGTCCATTTCCTGCACATAACGGCGGGTGAAGTACGCCATGCCGTCGCCATAGGTCATTTCTGCGGTAGCGGTCGGGGACAGCGTATCGGCAGAGGAGCGCTTGCCGTTATCGTTTACCTTAAACAGTGCGAGTTCGAATTTACCGTCGTACTTTTTGCTGCCGATGGTGGTTTTTTCGCCGCGACCGTAAGCACGAAGCTCGGCAACGTAATTATCCTTGCCGTCGCCCTTGTTGAACGCGGTGCTGGTGGCATAAATGCCGGAAAAGTCGTTATTGTTGTAATCGGTCAGGTTGCTGCTGTTCGAGCTGAGCTTGCTGGCGTAGGTGTTGCCGTATTTGCCCAAGCCGAGCCCGTAGCCGTTGACGGCATAGCGGATATACGCGCCGTCCAGATTGCCCTTGACATCGCTTCCGCCGATTGCGGAATCGCGGTTGTTGGTCTCCATGCGGTCGAAGCCGTCCCGGATGAGGTAGCGGTTCGCTTGCGAACCGCTCGCCGCAACATAGACCTCGCTGGCGGTGAACGCCTGCGAAACGTGCTCCTTGCTGTACGGCGCTGTCAGAGACGCGCCCTTGTCCTCGGCATTGAGCGACAGACCGAGCGCCGCATAGGTGCTGCTGTCGATCTCGCGCTCCGGTATATTGGCTGCCGCTGCCTTTGGCAATACGATCTGCGGCAGCATTGACAGCAGCAGCGCCGCTGTCAATGTCAAGCTGATCCCTCTTTTGTATTTCATTCTGTTATGCCTCCTTTATTGTATTCCGGCTGCTGCCGCAGCAGGCGGATGAGCTCCTGTGTGATTTGATTGGGTGGGACGGTATCGGGCGGTCCCACGGGATAGAAGTGTACGCCGAGTCGTCGTGCTTCTGTGGAAAACTCGGGTCGGCGGCACAGCCACAGTATGCGCTCTCCGGGCAGATGGCTGCACAGAAAATCGCACGCGGTCAGTCCCGCCGCGCCTTGATAACCGACTACCGCCAGCCGGATCGGTACGCCGTCCCGCAGGGCATAGGCAAGCCGAACGTCGCCGCGCCGGTCGGGTGCATCGGCAAAATACAGCACCGGACAGCCACACGCCTGTTCTGCTGCGTGGAATTGCTCGCGGTCGATGCCGCAGCAGGCAATATTCATGCAGATTCCCTCCTCATGGTGTTGATCGCGCTGCGCAGTGCCGCGGTTGAAGCATCGCGCAGCAGGAATGCCGTCACGCGATATCGGAATGCGAACACCGCGTATTCCATCTCATCTGCAATCCAGAGGATAGGCAGCAGCGGCGCCCGCTGCCGCAGCTCGCGTACCGCTGTCAGACCGTCCGGACCATCCAGTGCCACAACTGCCGCATCGTAGGCGGCGGTGCAGCCGGAGAGCGCGGAAAGCGCGTTGAATTCATCAACCGGCAAAGGCTCTTCGGGAATAGCAGCGCACAGCCGCGCCTCCCACAAGTCACCGTCCAGATATCGTGCCAGCAGTGCCAGATGCATATGTTCTCCTCCTCATCAGTACGCAAAATTTACTCACAAATCGCTCTTGTTCAATTATGCGGGATTGCCATAAAAAGCCGGACTCCGTATCGAGTCTGGCTGATTATAGTAAACTACGCTGTCCCGCCCGCGGCAAGCGATTTTACCGAACGGCTGCTTTTAGCGACCAAACGGTTGCTCGACCGCGTTGTTTTTGTGCTATAATGAAACTGGAATAGTTTATTCAGGAGGCGTTGTATGCTGCGTATCGCAATTATAGATGATCTGTCCGCCGACCGCGCGGTTCTGCGGGAGGCGCTCGAGCGGGAGCTTGCACCGCGCAGCGCTGCGTTCACCATCGAGGAGTTTGCCTCCGGCGAGGAATTTACCGCCGCGTTCGTGCCCAGACGGTATGACGCCGCATTTATTGATATTTACATGGGCGAGGTCAGCGGCATGGAGGTCGCGCGGCTGCTGTATCACCGCGACCCGGCTTGCCGGATCATTTTCCTTACCACCAGCCAGGAATTTATGTTGGAAAGCTATGCGGTGCGCGCCACCTACTATTTGGTTAAGCCCTTTGCCGAGGAGCGCCTGCGGCAGGCGTTGGATTTCTGCTTTCCTGCGCCCGATCCGTCCGATCTTTTGACTGTACCCACCAAAAGCGGCGTGCAGATGCTTTCCCGGCGGGAGATTGTGTGCATCGAGTCGATCGCACGGCGTGGCGTGGTGCGCCTGTGTGAGTACAGCATTGAGAGTGCAGCGACCTTTGCCGAACTGACCGCGCCGCTGGAGACGGACAACCGTTTTCTCGGCATCGGGCGCGGTATTTTAATCCAACTCGGGCATGTAGCCGCGCAGGAGGGCAGTGATTTTATTATGGATAACGGACTTCGTCTGCCGATTGCGCGGCGCTGCCGCAGCGAGGTGCTGCGCAGCTTTCAGGCGTTTGCCCTGCGGGAAATGGAGAGGGGATTATGAGAGCATATGCGAAGCTGATTTTACCGCTGCTGTGCGCGGCAGCGTGTACCGGCGCGGCATTGGCGGACGAACAGCCGGATCTGCCGGAGCACGGCGCGGAGCAGCCGCCTGCCGTTGTGGAAAATCAGCCTGCCGATACGGAAACCATCGAGGAAACGCCGGAAGTATCGGACGAAAATGAGGAAAACGGCGCGATTCAGCCGGCAGAACCCGATATGGACAGCGGCTTTTGGATCGAGCCCGAACCGGAACCCGAACCGCCCGAATCCACGCCCGAACCGGAACCGGAAACCATCGTGCTGACGCGCTTCGACACACAGGTAAATGTTGACGTAGCCGCGATTGCCTGCGGAGATGCGGACGCGCTGCACGCCTTTTTCCGTGATGCGAGAGACGGCTTGTGCGGCTATGATGCGGATGGCACACCCTATGACTTTTTCACCGGAGCGTGGGAGCTGTCGGCGGTCGATTGGAATACGCCCGGCGTGTATGATGCTGTGGCGCCGCTGCTTTTGGTCGATGGGGAGGACAGAGCGTGCTTTTCGCTTGCCGAGGGCGTGGAAGCGCCGATGATTCGCTGTCGCGTGAGCGTACAGCAGACCGGAAAGCCGGAGATCGGTGAGTTCATCACGGCACGCGGTCAGATGATTTTTCCGTGGGTGCTGACCGAGGAGCAAAAGGCGCAGCGCGACCGGTTCACGGTATGGCTTAAGCGGGAAAACGGTGCATGGGAGGCGCTGACGCGCGGGATTTCAGTCGGGACGGACGCGCTGAAACTTTATCCGCAGACCTGCGGACTGACATCGGGAACGACCTGTGCATTGCAGGTGGAATATCCCGGAGGGCAGACCGGCATTCTGACCTTTACATACGACGTCGCTCCGCTCAAGCACGGCTACAGTGCGGGCAGCCGCGACGGCGGCGGTGAGGATACCTATCTGCCGGATATTATTCAGCCATCGCCCGGCGGCTCACATTCGGGCGGCTCGCATCATCGACCGAGTACCTCCGAACCGGCAGCGGACGAGCCGGAAACGCCGTCCGAAGATGCCGCTCAAGTACCCGAGCCTGACCTGCCCGCAGACGATGAATCGGAGACGCCCGCAGCACCGGAGAAGCCGGAAACGGCAGTCCCCACCGTTTCTTTCATTGCTGCGCCGTCAAGGCTTGAGAACGAGGCAACGATACCGATGCCGCCGGTGCTGCGCGGTCAGACCGAGAGCCGACAGCCGGTGCAGCGGCAACCCGCTGGCGCGCCGTCCGGCGAAGTCAAGCAGTCGGTTGCGGCGGAGCCGGCCGCGACTGTCCTTGAGCAGGACACCGCAGACGGTGCGGTGCTTTCCGGTACGCGCCTGCTGGCGCTGATCGAGCTGGACGAGCCGTTGACGCTGAATAAAAACGGTATTGCCTTTTCGCTTCCGGTCGATACGCTGCGGGCGCTGGAGCTGACCGATGCGGATACTCTTGCGGTTACGCTCACTCGATCGGCAGAGGGCAGGGCACAGGCAGAACTGCGGCTGAACGGAGAGAAGATCGACCTGCCGGACGGTATGACGCTGACGACCGATGAGGCAGAAGCACCTGCCGAACCGGAACAGAAGCTGCCGTTTGCGGCTGCAGGCGCGGCCGTGCTGGCGGCAGTTTTCGGTCTGATGTGGTGGAGGAAACACCTGTGAGCCGGTTCTTTCGCCGTTTGCTGACGGCTTTGCTGGTATTTACGGCGGCATCTGCGTTCTGCCTGCTGTTGTACCACTATGACAACAAATATACGCAGTCTGCGCCGCAGGCAATCGCCGGAACGCTGTTCGTTTCTGAGGACGATTTGGAGGCGTATCCGGTGCGCAGCCTGTGGAACGGCTGGAATTTCTATCCCGATGTGCTGCTTTCCCCGAAAACCTGCGAAAACCGCGATAAAAGCACCGTTCGTTCCGTGCAGATTGGCGCATACAGCAATTTTGCTTTCGGCAGAACGGAACGGACGCCGCATGGCTGCGGCACCTATATGCTGACGCTGCTGCTGCCCGAAGCGCCGCGGCGGTATTTGATCGAGCTGCCCGAGATCTTTTCCGCTTACCGGTTTTATATTGATGACGAACTGGTGCTCTCCGCGGGCGAGACGAACGCCGAGCAGTACCGCTCAGGGCTGCAAAACCGTGCGGTCAGCTTTGAGGGCAGCGGCACGGTGCGCCTGCTGCTGGCGGTGCGAGATGAAAGCTGGATATACAGCGGTATGACCTATCCGCCGGCGTTCGGCACAGCGCTGGGCGTGAATACCCAGCGTGCGGTGCGCGTGTGCATCTCCGCCGCTATGCTGACACTTATGCTGCTGTTTGCGTCCTTTGCACTGTGGCTGTGTCTCGGCTCCATGCGGTGCCCGCCCAATTCACGGCTGTTTCTGCTGCTGAGTCTGAGCGCGGCAGTGCTGCTGTCCGGTCCAGTCGTTCATGCGCTGAAGGCGCTGCCGGTGCAGCCTTGGTACACCATCGAGCTGGTCAGCGGCTACCTGACCACGCTGCTAATCGTTCTGCTGCATGGACGTATTTGTGCGCTGCCGAATGCCGTGCGCAAGGCGGCGGTTCTGGTCTGCGCCGGCATATGTGGTGCGGCGCTGCTGTGCGGTGCGTGTGCCGCGCACCTGTCCGAATGGAGTATCCGCGCATTTTCCAATCTGACGGTGCTGTTTCGGCTGGCGGTGACAGTCTATCTGCTCGGCTCGTCCCTCTATGCGGCGCGCCGACGGGAATGGCACGCCGGAGCGCTGTTCTGCGCGGATATTTTCTACGGCACGCTGTTTTTGTGGGACTGCCTGCTGCCTGCCTACGAGCCGATTCTCGGCAAATGGTTTTATGAATGGGGCTGCCTGCTGCTGGTGTGCGTGCTGGGCGCGGTGTTCTGGCAGGATATCGCACAGGGCTACCGACGCAGCCTGACCTTTACGGAGGAGCAGCGGCAGATGGCGCGGCAGCTTGCCATGCAGAAGGCGCATTTTGCGCAGATTTCGGAGAAGATTGAGGAAAGCCGCCGCCAGCGGCACGATTTCCGACAGCATCTGCGCACGATTGCGGGTATGGCGGGCGATTCGGAGGCGCAGCTCGCGTATATCAGCCGCATTACTGCGCTGTCCGAAGCGACCCGACCGGAAAGCTACTGCCACGATCCGGCGGTGGATGCGATGCTGTACTATTATGTCAGCTCTGCGCGGCGCACAGGAATTCGGGTGTCGGTTCGCGCCGAGCTGTCCGAGGATACTGCTGCGTTCAGCGTGCAGTTCTGCACCATACTGGGAAATCTGCTGGAAAATGCGCTGGAGGCGTGCTGGAGACTGCCCGAAAGCACGGAAAAGTCCATCTGCCTGCACATGAAGCAGCAGTTTCGGCGGCTGTATGTGGTGCTCGAAAACAGCTATGACGGCGAGGTGCACCGGCGCGGCGGTGCGTTCCTTTCGCGCAAGCATACGGGCAGCGGAATCGGAACCGCCTCGGTGCGCGAACTGACTCGCCGTCTTGGCGGAACGGTGGAGTTCGAGCCGCAGGAAAGCATATTCCGCGTGGTGCTCATCCTGCCGGAACGTGCGGATGAAGAAGAATAACGAGGAAAATACCTGCTTGGACGTAGCCCCATGTCCTATTTGTGAAACAGAACAAGAACCCGATACCGTGCTTTACACCGTATCGGGTTCTTGTCATCTTCGTTATTCGCTGCGGCTCTCGGACTTACTCCTCGTTTTTCGGCTTTTTCTTCTTCGAGGCAGTCTGCGTGCGCAGATATTGATATGCCCACTGGCTGAAATACGGCGTTGCATTGAACAGATAGGTCGGGTTCAAATACGCGTCTACCAGTTCTTCAATGGTGCCCGGCCGATAGCCGTACATTCCCTGTTCCATACGCAGGCTGTACCCATCGTGCTTCGCCTCCAGACGCATGAACTTCTTTGTGTCTCGGTTTACTTTAGCAAGGCGGTTCAAATAGTCTTTCGCCTTGTCGAACTGGTTCTGCTTGTAGTACAGAATGGCCAGCGGAAGCAGCATCTGCGTTTCCTCATATCCGCCGTACTTTTTGTGCAGCGCCAGCGCGTGCATTTCGTCCTCGGTATAGGCGTACAGGTGCATCAGCTGATAACGAACGCCGAGGCTATCACCCTCGGACAGCTTCAGAAGGCGTTCTCCCTCGTTGATTGCGCAGCGCATCATGCCGCACTCGATCAATGTTTGAAAATAGGTATAGCAGACCCGCATATACGGTCTGGTTTCTATAGCTCGCCAGCTCCAGATAATCGGATGCGTCTTCCGGCTCGGTCTGTTTCGGCTGCAACTGGCTGTTGTGCTGCGACATAAAGGCCATCGCCAGACGATGCATGCTGTCCTCATCGGTGATTTCGTCCTCATGCTCGCGCAGGAACTGCTGAAGCTCTCTTATCGTCTTTTCTGTATCTCTGCTGCTCATAAGCTGCACCTCATCTTTTCATTTTGCCGTTGGGTTCACTGTTTCTGCATCGAAACGGTGAAAACAGGTTATCCGCATATGGCTCTCCACACTGCCGTGATGTATAAGCTCTGCTCAGATGAGCGGTTTCTCACTCCGATGGAAATCTTCACTATAATTGAACAAGAGCGCTTTAATTGTGCGGTGTTTCCCAAGGTCTCTGCACAGGAAATGCACTGTGCAGGGACCTGCTGCTCTGCGTACATTTGAATCGGTGTACACAAAAGATATTGTCAATCTGCACAATTTGAAATACAGTGTTTTAAGCAAAGTGCCGTATTTGTAAAAAAACTAAAAATTATCACCCCTAATGTGAAGATTGTGTGTTTTCTAATTTCGGCGGCTTTGATAAAATTATCACAAAGAAATGACACATGAGGAGGGAAGAGCAGCATGGAGTATGTACTGGAAATGAAAGATATCAGCAAGTCTTTCCCGGGCGTAAAGGCGCTTGATCATGTGCAGCTTCAAGTGAAGCCGGGCGAGGTTCACGCGCTGATGGGCGAGAACGGTGCCGGTAAATCCACCCTGATGAAAATTCTGATGGGCATTTACACCAAGGACGAGGGCGGCGAGATCATCTTCAACGGTGAGCCATACCATGTGAACAACCCGAAAGAGGCCATGGACCACGGTGTTGCGATGATCCATCAGGAGCTCAATCCAATTCTGGATATGTCCGTGTATGAAAACATCTTCGTCGGCCGTGAACTCCGCAAAAACGGTCTGGTCGATGCAAAGGCCGAGATCGCAGAGGCCGAAAAGCTTATCAAGGAATGCGGCCTGCACGTTTCCCCGAAAGAAAAGCTGCGCAACCTCACCGTTGCACAGTGCCAACTGATCGAGATCATCAAGGCAATTTCCATCAACGCCAAGGTCATTGTCATGGATGAGCCGACCGCCGCTATCACCGATCGTGAGGTCGAGCTGCTGTTCGAGCATATCCGCAGCCTGACGGCAAAGGGCGTTGCGATTATCTACATTTCGCACCGCATGGACGAGATCTTCTCCATCTGCGACCGCGTCAGCGTTTACCGCGATGGTCAGTACATCGGCTCGGGCGATACTAAGGATTTGGACGAGTCGCAGCTCATCAAGATGATGGTTGGCCGCGAAATCACCGATGTATTCCCCAAGCTGGATGCGGAGATCGGCGATGTGATCTTTGAGGCAAAGAACATCGTTCGCGCCGACAACAAGGTAAAGGACGTCAGCCTTTCGGTTCGCCGCGGCGAGATTCTCGGCATCGGCGGTCTGGTAGGCGCAGGTCGAAGCGAACTGGTGGAAGGCATCTTCGGTATGCACGAGCTGTCGCAGGGTGAGATTTTTGTCAAGGGCAAAAAAATCAAGGTCCACTCTCCGAAGGATATCATCAAGGAGGGCGTGGCCCTTATTACCGAGGACCGTAAGGTCACCGGTTTGAACCTCAGCGGTTCGGTAAACGACAATATCGCCATGGTAGCGATCAAGAAGCTGCTCAGCCATGGCCTTTATAACAAGGGCAAGGCACGCGCCGCTTCCATGGAGTACATCAAAAAGCTGAATATCAAAACTCCTTCCGGCGACCAGATCGCGGGCAACCTGTCCGGCGGCAACCAGCAGAAGATTGTTATCGCCAAGTGGCTGCTGAACGATCCGGACGTCATCATTCTCGATGAGCCGACCCGAGGCATTGACGTCGGCGCTAAGCGCGATATTTATCTGCTGCTCGGCAAGCTGGTGCAGCAGGGCAAGGCGGTTATCATGATTTCGTCCGAGATCCCCGAACTGATGGGCGTCTGCGACCGCATCATGGTAATGTGCGAAGGCAATCTCTCCGGCGAGGTGAAGCGCAACGAGTTCTCGCAGGAACGCATCATGACGCTGGCATCCGCGCTTGAAGTATAAAGGAAGGGGAACAACATGAAACAGAAAAATCTTAAAGGACTGATCAGTGAATACTTCATCTTCCTGATCTTTATCGTACTGGTCGTTGCGCTGACCATTCTGAAGCCCAGCTTCATCAGCCCGAACAACCTCGTCAACATCCTGAAGCAGGCTTCCATCAACGGCATTCTGGCGTTCGGCATGATGTTCGTCATTATTGCGGGCGGATTTGATATGTCGGTCGGCTCCACCGTCGCATTCACCGGCATTCTGGCCGCGCTGCTCGGCAAGGGCGACCTGCCGCTGATCGTGCCGCTCGTTGTTGCGATGCTGGCCGGTCTGGCTGTCGGCATGGTAAACGGTATCGGCGTTGCCATCGGCGACCTGCCGCCGTTCATCATGACGCTCGGCTCGATGACGGCTGTGCGTGGTCTGGCGCTGCTGACCTCCAACGGCAAGCCGATCACCGGCATCAGCAAGGGCTACAAGGCGGTCGCTGCATCTTCTATCGCAGGCATTCCGATGCTGTCCATCTTTCTTGTAATCGTTATCATCATCTGTGCATTTGTTTTATCTAAAACGGTTTACGGACGACGTGTTTACGCTTGCGGCGGCAATCTGCAGGCAGCCCGCGTTTCCGGCATCAACACCACTGCCATCCGCATCTCCACATTTGCTATTGCAGGCCTGCTGGCTGGTCTGTGCGGCTTCCTGATGACCTCCCGCGTTACCATCGGTCAGCCGACCGCAGCCGAGAGCTACGAGATGGACGCCATCACCGCGTGCGTAGTCGGCGGTGTATCCATGACCGGCGGCGTAGGCAAGCCGTGGGGCGTTGTCATCGGCTGTCTGCTGATCACAGTTATCGCAAACGGTCTGGATATTATGGGCGTATCGTCCCACTGGCAGAAGATCGTCAAGGGCGTTATCATCGTGGTAGCCGTTCTGATCGACGTAAAGGGCAAGACCAAGAAAAACTGATTTCCATTGTTGACTGTGAGGACCGCAGGAGCGTGCGAACGCTCCTCTCTCCTCCTATCATAACCACAACTTCTCTAAGGAGGAAAAAGAAAATGAAAAAGAGACTTCTCGCTATGCTGCTTACCGGTGCCATGACTCTGAGTCTGGCTGCCTGCGGTGGTACTTCCACCGGTTCTGATGCAGGAACCGATTCCGGTGCTGATTCCGGCAGCGATTCCTACAAGATCGCCCTCATCCAGCAGCACCAGACCAACGCATTCCAGATTGCCGTATCCGAGGCTGCTGAGGCCAAGGCTGACGAGCTGGGCGTTGACCTGACCATTCTGAGTGCCGATCAGGACGCCGCTACCCAGATCAGCCAGATTGAGCAGTGCGTATCCGAGGGCTATGATGCCATCCTGTTCGAGCCTGTTGATCCGGACGGCCTTGCTGATGCTGCAAAGTCCGCAGCTGATTCCGGCGTTGTTATGATCAACATCATCTCTGCCTGCACCGACTGGCAGAACAACGGCATCTCCGCTGTTTCCTACGGCAACAACGTAAAGGCCGGCGAAACCGAGATGGAGCAGGTTGCAAAGCTCCTCAACGGCAAGGGCAACATCGCTATCCTGACCGGCCCGTCCGGCGATGCAGGCGGTCTGCAGCGCATGGAAGGCTATGAGAACATTCTGAAGAACTACCCCGAGATCAAGCAGGTCGTTGCTCCGGCTGACTGCCAGTGGGATACCGCAAGCGCACAGTCCACTGTTGAGAGCTGGCTGTCCGCTTACGATCTGGATGCTATCGTTTGTGAGAACGACGGCATGGCAGTAGGCGCCGGCAACGCGGCAGGTGCAAACTCCGGCATCGTTATCACAGGCGTTGACGGCACGCCGGACGGCTTTGAGGCTATTCAGGACGGCCGCATCACCGGTACCGTTTCTCAGAACGGCGGCGCTATGGCTGCAAACGGCATCGAGGCTGCTGTTAAGCTGCTCAAGGGTGAAACCCTCGACACCACCGAGATCGTAACCGACAACACCTGGATCGACTCCAGCAACGTTAAGGATTACGAGTAATTTCTTGAAAATACTTTGCAAATCCTTGCAAACAGTGTTATTATGAATAAGAAAAAGGGAAAACGGTTACGTTTTCCCTTTTTCCTATCAACAAGCAAAATCTGTTTTCCTAAAATTACCTTCAAAGGGGAATATGTATGTTAAGGGTCGTACTGGCAGATGATGAAAAAAAGGTCCTGCTGCTGATGCGCAAGCTGATTGACTGGGAAGGTCTTGGCTTTGAGATTGTCGGCATGGCGAGCGACGGTATAAGCGCACTCGATCAAGTGCGCGAAAAGAAGCCGCACTTGCTGGTGACCGATATCCGCATGCCCGGCTGCGACGGCATTGACCTCATTCGGCAGGCAAAGCAGATTCAGCCGGGACTGCATTTTATCATCGTCAGCGGCTACCGCCAGTTTGAATATGCGCAGAATGCGCTCAAATACGGCGTAGAAGGCTATCTGCTTAAGCCGCTCAAGCAGGAGGAAATGGTCGATCTGCTGATCAGCCTCAAGGAGAAGATGGGCGAGGAAGCAGCGATAGAGTACCGCTTGAAAAAGAGCAGCGAGCGCGAGCAGGAGCGCATCATCGACACCCTGATGACTGAGGTGCGCGGCGGTGTACGCACCTCGAGCACCGTGCGCTCGTTTGATCTGGAGCGCGGTCTGTCCGAAGGCGGCAGCTACTTTGCGGCTGTTATCAAGCCGAATATTCCGTCCGCGGCAGAAAATCAGGACGGCTTCCGTGCCATGCAGAAGCACGCGCTCGAGATCGTCCGGCAGGAGCTGGGACAGATGGACTGCGGCTTTGTGGCATCGGCACGCCGCGAGGGTATCGTGGCGGCCGTGTATACGCCGGAGTATCAGCCGGTCGAGGTCAAGCGGTGCTTCACCAAGATACGCAAGGAGATCGAAAAGCAGCGCGACCTGTTCTGGGGCATTCGCGCCGCCGTCTGCCTTGGCAGCCGGCAGAGCACCGCAGAAAAGCTGTCCGTTTCGCTGAAGGAGGCGCTTTGGCTGTGCATCGACGGTTTGTGCCACACACCAAACTGGCGGGACGCCGAAGCCGAAACACCGGATTTTTCCCTGCATTATACGCTGGACGGCGCGCAGAAGCGTCGCTTTCAGGAGGCTGCCGCATGTCTGAACACCGAGCAGTACGCCGAGGAGCTGGAGGACAGCTACCGCGCAGTTATGTCTATGCAGCCGCTCTGGGGACAAATGTTGGAGGACTGGTTCCGGCAGATACTAACTGCGGTGCGCTACGGCTTGCAGCAGGACGGCAGCGCCGATGAGCAGTTCTATCAGCGCATGGAGGACGGACTGTGGCAGTGTACCAACGCACAGGAGCTGCTTCGGCTGCTGCAGGACGGCGTCAGCGGTGAGCTGAACCGCCTGCGCCGGGAGCGCTCTCAGCGCGAAGCACGTCCCATTACGGACGCAAAGCACTTTATCCAGCAGCATTATCAGGAATCTCTGCGGCTCGAGGACGTCAGCAATGCGGTCGGCTTCAACGCGACCTACTTTTCCGCCATGTTCAAAAAGGAGACCGGACAGAATTTCATGGATTATCTGACCGAGCTGCGCATGAATAAGGCGAAGGAATTGCTGTGCGGCGATGAATGCTCGGTGCAGGACGTTGCCGAACAGGTTGGCTACCGTGACCTGAAATATTTCTCCCGCCTGTTCAAGAAAACCACCGGAATCAGTCCGTCGGACTATAAAAAGCTGTACAGGTAGGTGAAGGGCATGTGGCTGAAAACACAATGGAAGCTGCGCCGGGCGCTGCGCCGCTATCGGCGGGACGGCAATCTGGATGCGGTGCTGCACGAGGATTGGAGCCGCTGCCGCGATATTTTTGCCTTTTTCCACGAGATCGAGGATCGTCTGCACGGCGAGGAGATCACCCGCCTGCGGCAGAAGCAGGCGGAGTATCTGGCGCTGCAAAACCAGATCAATCCGCATTTTCTGTACAATGCGCTTGAGGCGATCCGTTCAGATGCGCTCTTGGCGGATTGCGAGGACATCGCGGAGACGACCGAGGCACTGGCGACTTTTTTTCGCTACACCATCTCCAATGTGCAGGAATATGTCACCTTTTCGGACGAGTTGGACAACGCCGAGAACTATTTCACCATCCAGCGCTGCCGATTCGGTGACAAGCTGGATATGGAACTGGAAATGGAAAACGAGGACTTGCTCGAGGCGCGTATGCCCAAGCTGATCCTGCAGCCGCTGGTGGAAAACGCCGTCGTGCATGGTCTGGAGGGCAAAATAGGGCAGGGAACCGTACATATTTCGGTGGAAAACAGCGAAAACACGCTGTTCCTGCGCGTCAAGGACGACGGAATCGGTATTTCCGAGGAGCAGGTGGAGCAGCTGAACGAGGAGTTTGCCCATGGCAGCGCGAACGCCGTCAGCCGCAAACGCGGCGGCATTGCGCTGCGCAATGTCAACAGCCGTATACGGCTGATGTTCGGAGAAAATTACGGTCTGCGGATATTCAGCGCGAAGGGAATCGGTACCGAATGCTGCGTTACACTGCCGCTGCTGCTGCAGGAGGAGTGACATGAAGGAAGAACTGATACGCATTGAGCATGGTGTATTTCGCAGCGATACCGGCGAATACCGGTTTGATATCTCGGTTTCCTGTGGCGAGTGCATCGGCGTATATGTGGATGAGTATTTGACCTCCGGTACTGCATATCTGGATCTTTTCAAGGGACGCCTTGCACTGACGGACGGACGCGCCTTCTGCTGCG
This sequence comes from Butyricicoccus sp. AM27-36, assembly GCF_003480945.1. Classification (NCBI taxonomy): domain Bacteria; kingdom Bacillati; phylum Bacillota; class Clostridia; order Eubacteriales; family Butyricicoccaceae; genus Butyricicoccus; species Butyricicoccus sp. AM27-36. The sequence continues at coordinate 41,185 of NZ_QUJR01000011.1, read as the reverse complement.
GCAGCAAGACAGGCGCCGCAGTGATCGAGCACTGGATCCGGCAGAACACCATGCTGGTGGACAAATCCCGCTTTGCGGGCAGGGAGTTGACCATGCGCGATTTTGTGCTGGCGCTTGGCAGAACGACCTCGTACCGGCAGAAGAACCGCAGTGCGGCACGGCTGAAATCGCTTGCCGCGACCGATATGCTGCGGCAGCTTGGGCTGGAGCATTCGTGGGAGACGCGCCTTGCCGACCTTTCGGTGCTGGATTATTACCGACTTTCGGTGTTCCGCGCATGGTTCACCGGCTGTCGGCTGCTCGTCCTCGATCGGCTGACAGAGGCACTGCGCCGGCAGGATCAGGACCGGCTGATGCAGTGCGTACAGCTTCTGCTCGGGCATGGCATGGCGGTGCTCCTTTTCGATATGGATGAGATGTTCATGTTCCGCTATGCCGGCCGCATTGATGTGATTAAGGAGCGCCGCACCTTTTTCCGGCTGTATCCCGAGGAATACGGCCCGCGCCTGTTTGAGCTGCTCGGTTGGGAGCGTGCCAGCCGTCCGGCATGGATGGAGCGCACAGCGCCCGCAAAGGGCAAGACGGTGCTTTCCGTATTTGAACTGTCCCTGCCGCCACTGCCGCCGCTGTCCTTCGAGGTATGCGCCGGCGAGATCGCCTTTCTGCACGATGAGAATTACAGCACCGGACGCCGTCTGCACGACTGCTTTCTGGGGAATCAGGGCTGGCAGAACGGCATTTTCCGGCTGGACGGCAGAATTTACGACCACAGCGAGCTGAACCGTATCATCGGCACCGAGATCGGCATCCAGATTGAGCAGCCCGACCGACCGGGCGGCGTGCTGTTTGACAACATGACCGCGCTCGACAATCTGTGCACCTGTCTGATTCCTAAGGCAGACAAGCGGCTGATCCGCAAAAAGCTCGTCTCCAGTATTCTGGAGGAGGCGACTCGCTGGTTCCCGCGCGAAATGCTGCTGCGTCCGCTCAGCGCATGGTCACTGCCCGATCGTCTGCGGTTTTCGTATTATCGGTGGTATCTGCTCAATCCCAAGCTGCTGATCTGCTTTTTCCCGTTCGCGGGACAGGAATCGGCGCATCACAAGATGATCATTGATATGCTGGTGCTGTGCGCGCGGCGCGGCATGGCGGTCTGGATCATCTCCTCCGGCATTGACGCCATCTGCGAAAAAACCGATAACGAAGAGTTTCTGCGCCGTCTGCGCTACATCAAGGAATGATGTGTGCAGGCGGCGTTTTTCTTATCCAATCTGCACGACAACCGACCTCCGACCTTGTGGGAATTCCACATTGTGACAATCTTCGGAAACCGATATAATAGAACTGTAAAAGCATAGGAAACAAAGCGGCATTCGATCAGCGTCAATGCTCCTCCGGATGCCGCTTTCCGCAACAGTCGGAAAGGAGGGACTGTTATGACCGAACTGATGCTGAAGCTTGCCGCGTTCCTTGCGATGGTGATCGACCATGCGGCGGCGTGCCGTCTGGACAGGGTGTTTTTTCCGGGGTTTAGCAAGGTGTATATGATTTCCAGAGCAATCGGACGCATGGCGTTTCCGATTTATGCCTTCTGTCTGGTCGAAGGATTCCGCCACAGCCATGATCTCCGCCGATACGGCGGGCGTCTGCTGCTGCTCGGGGTCATCTCGCAGCTTCCGTATGCGTTTACGCTCAACCGCTGGTATCTCGAGCCCGCGTTCGGAGAGGTGTTTCCCATTAACCCGAGTCGGGCGTTCCGAAGCTTAAATATTCTGTTTACGCTGTTTATCGGGTTGGTTCTGCTGGTTTTCTTTCGTAAAAAGCCGCTGGCGCGGGTGATTCAGTCCAAAGGGCTTGCGGTGCTCCTGCTCGCCTGCGGCGGCTTCGCGGTCTATACGGCGGAGCCGGAGTTTGACTCGCGCTTCCGCCGGCTGTGCACCGTGCTGCTCCTTGCCTCGGCAATCGCGGTCGCGCTGCTGCACGTTTGGCGAAAGCACCTTGCCCTGCGGGATTGGCTCGCGCGGTTTGCGGTGCTCGTGTTTGTTGTGCTGCTGTTTGAGCGGTATCCGCTTGCGCATCTCCGGTGCAATATCGACTACGGTGTATGGGGAATTTTGCTGATTTTGTGCCTGTCGTATGCCGAGAGCCGATGGAGTCGCGCGCTTGTTGTTTTACTCTGGGGTGCGCTGTTTTATTCCTCGCTCGGTATGCCGGATTGGGGTTCGATCTGCGGCACGGCGGCGGCAGCGCTCCTTCTGCTGCTGTACAACGGCGAGCGCAGCCGGAAACCGCACCCGAAGCTGAACAAAGCCTTTTATGCGGCGTATCCGCTGCACCTCGCGGTGATCTGGGCGATGGTGATTGCAGCGGAAGGTCCGCTGACGCAGCTCAAGCTGTTGAAGTATTATTTGTAAATCGCAAAAAACAGACCGACAGAGTGAATGTCGGTCTGTTTTTTGCAGGCTTTAAGCGGAAATTTTGTATTCTGATTTTGGCTTCGGTTCCTTGCGTGAGTTCCGTCCGCGCCTTATCAGTATGCAAAATTTATTCGCAAATCGCTCTTGTTCAATTATACGGTATTGCTTTTACAATTTACCTTCTCTACATACGCCGGAAACCCGGCTGCAGCCTAATGCGCAACCGGGTTTCCGGATAAACTGTTCATGATTCTTCGTTTCTTGCGGATTCAATATCCTGCAGAAGCTGTTTCTGCGTATCATCGAACAGCAGGCGCTTGTTATGCGCGAAATACGCATCGCACCCGAAGTTCTGGATAAACCACGAGGTAAACCAGTTCGCGGTCAGTTCGGTAGCGAACAGCACCAGCTCCTGCGAGTCCGGAATGGCGGCATCGAGGAAGGCAAATGCGTTTGCCAGTTCGGCATCGGTCTTGTCTGCGGCGGCTGCGCGTGCGTCCACATCGGCGGAGAAAAGCGCCTTCAGACGGTCAAACTGCTGATCCTCGGGTACTTTTTCAAGCATGAGTGTCTGCCGGTAGGCATCCAGATGCTCCACCTCGCGGGAGGAGACATAGAGCGCGTCCTTGTCGGACGAGCCGCCGTTTCGCTTGTCTGCAAGCGCGGCACGCTTTTCATCCGGCAGGGAAGTGATGGCTTTTTCGCCTTCGCGGATGGCGAGCAGGTCGGCATGAAGTGCGTCGGTCAGCGCATCCAGACGGTACGCGTTACGGGCACCGTCTGCCAGCCGGCTCAGCAGCAGACCGAGTACGCCCAGCTTTTCGTCAAACGGCGCGTCTCGCAGTTCGGAAGCGCGAACCGGCTCCCAGGTGCCGGAAAGCAGCTCATCCACGCGGTAAACCTGCTTGTATTTGTCATAAAGCTGCAGATAATTCGCAAAATCACTTGCCACCTGCGGCAGCTGCAAATACTGCTCCACAACCTGACGATCAACCGGAATACCCAGCGACTCGTACACCTGCATCAGCTCAGATAAATCCTCCCAGCCGCGTGCGGTGACAAACTGCAGTCCGTCGGCGGTGGCCTCTACGCGGTAAAAATGCTCGCGCCGGATCTCGAGGTAGGACAGAATCGCGCCGTGGATGCCGCGTCGGTACGCGTACTCCTTCCACACACCAAAATCCTCTTCGATGTCGATTTTTTTGACGCGGTCGAGTGTTACCACGTCAAATTCCCGCACGGATTTGTTGTATTCCGGCGGATTTCCGGCTGCTACGACCACCCATCCGGCAGGCAGCTGCTGGTTGCCAAAGGTCTTGCACTGCAGAAACTGCAGCATCATCGGCGTGAGTGTCTCGGAAATGCAGTTGATCTCATCGAGGAACAGAATGCCCTCTTTTACGCCCGTGCGTTCCATTTCGCGGTACACCGAAGCGATAATCTCGCTCATTGTGTAGGCGGTGACGGTGCGTTCCTCGCCGCCGAGCATTACCTTGTCGATGAACGGCAGACCGAGCGCGGACTGGCGCGTGTGGTGCGTCAGCGTGTAGGAGACAAGACCGACGCCGGTCTCCTCGGCGATCTGCTGCATGATCTGCGTTTTGCCGATGCCCGGAGGTCCCATCAGCAGGATTGGCCGCTGCCGAATCGGCGGAATGCGGTACGCGCCGAATTCATCGGTCGTGAGATACGCCTTGAGCGCATTTTTGATTTCGTTTTTTGCTCGTTTGATGTTCATAACTGCGCCTCGTTAGTCAAATTGATCCAGAAAATTATGTTTGCCGTTCGCATCGCGCCAGCCGAGCAGCTTGGCGGTATCGACGTTCTTGACCGCGTTGAAGATATTCGCCTCAATCTGCGGGTTGTTTGCCGCAAGAGACGCGATCAGCTGCTTGATTTCCGCGCGCTTGGTGTCGCTTTCCAGCTTTTTCGCCGGACAGTCGCACGGCAGGAAGGTCAGACTGCAATATTCCGCCCAGTCGAGGACACTCTGCTCGCGCGTGAAATACAGCGGACGGATCAGCTCCATGCCCTCGTAATTCTTGGCCTTGACGCGCGGCAGCATGGCCTGCACCTGACCGCCGTAGATCAGTCCCATCAGCACGGTGCCGATGGCATCATCGTAGTGATGACCAAGCGCGATTTTATTGCAGCCGCGCTTGCGTGCTTCGGTGTACAGATAGCCGCGCCGCATTTTTGCGCACAGAAAGCAGGGGTGCTCGGCAGAGTGTACCCCTGCCACGCGCAGTACATCGGTATCGAAAATTTCAAGCGGAATGTCCATCCGTTTCGCGTTTTCCTCGAGGTGCCTGCGGCCCTCCGGCGCATAGCCCGGGTCCATTGCAAGGAACACGAGATCAAAATCCACTGTATGCTGTAAATCCTGCAGCAGCAGTGCCAGCAGCATGGAATCCTTGCCGCCGGAGATGCAGACCGCGACTTTATCGCCCGGTTTTACCAGTTCATATGTCTTTACCGCGTCTACGAACGGCTTGCGCAGTGTACGCACAAATTCGCTTTGCAGCGTTCTTTTTATCTCTTTTGCAGTCATTTTGCGCCCTTCTTATGCTGAAAATGATAGGTGATACGGGCAAGAATGCTGTCCGGCGCGAAATGCCGCGCCAGTGTCATGGCCTTCATGGCTGCACCCGGAACGACAACCGCCTTGCCCGCAAACAGGCCGTCAACAGCTTCGCGCGCCACACGCTCTGCCGACAGACCGGAGAGCGAAAACCGCACGCCTGCGACTTTGTTGAACTCGGTGTCCACCGGTCCCGGACAGAGGGCGCACACACGCACCGGAGAGCCGGCGCGGCGCAGCTCCTCGCGCAAGGCTTCGGTCAGGCGCAGAACATAGTTTTTGGTGGCGTAATAGGTCGCCATCAGCGGTCCCGGCAAAAATCCCGCCGAGGACGATACGTTGAGAATATAGCCGCGTCCGCGCTGCACAAAATCCCGCACAGCCAGCTTGGTGAGAATGTGCACGGCACGCACATTGGTGTCGATCATGCGCAGCTCCTCATCCAGATCGGCGGTGACAAACTCGCCGAACAGACCGAACCCCGCGTTGTTGATCACGACCTCCAGTTCCTCGCTCTGTACCGCCTCGTACAGCAGGCGGCATTCCTGCTCGTCCGACACGTCCGCCGCGATGACGCGGCACGGTACCGGCAGCTCTGCCGCCAGTTCGCGCAGGCGTTCCTCTCTGCGGGCGCACAGGATCAGCTCGTAGCCGCGTGCCGCCAGCAGGCGCGCCATTTCGCGTCCCAGTCCAGAGGACGCACCCGTGATGAGTGCTTTCATGCAAATTCCCTCCAAATCACTGTGATAACTTATTATATAGTACCATGCGGACTTGTCCGCGTCAATTCATGTTGTTCGTCACATTCTGTACAAATTTGCGGATGGTGATGGGTTTACTTGGTTTTGGCTTTTCAATAAGATTTGAGAATGGTATAATAACAATGAAATAGTGCATTGATTTTTCGCCAGAAGCCGAAGATTGGAGGGGCGAACATGAAAAATAAAGAAGCAGACACCGAATTGGAATCCAGACTGTTGGAAATTCTGGTGCACCCATGCCGCATTGAGGACATCCGGCGCGAGCTGCCGAATGCAGGCAAAAACAATCTCAAAAACGCGCTGGACGCGCTCATTGCGGACGGCAGGGTGATGAAAAATAAGAAAAATCGCTTTGCGGTCTCCGCGCACTACGGCTGTGCGGCCGGAACCTATCTGGCTACCGAGCGGGCATTCGCGTTTGTCGCGCCGGATTATCCGGAGGGCGAAGCCAAGCCGGATGATCTGTTCATCCCGCCGAATGCGTCCGGCGGTGCGTGGCACGGCGACCGCGTGCTCGTCAAGGTGAGTGAGCGCAAGAACAACCGCGGCCGCAAGGAAGCAACCGTTATTCGCGTGCTGGGACGCGCCGGCAAGGAGCTGACCGGCGAACTCGTGCAGCGCGGCAAGGCATTTTTTGTGCAGCCGACCTCGAAAAAGTATCCGGAGATCGCGGTGGACAAGCATGACCTCGGCGAAGCCGCCGTCGGTGACTGCGTGGCTGTTTCAATCTCGCACTACGGCGATGAGCAGTTTATGCCGCAGGGCGTTGTTCGCGTGGATTTGGGTGAAAGCGGTACAATGGAGGCCGCTATCGCGGCTGTTCTGCACGAAAACGGTGTGTACGATGTATTCCCGAACGAGGTGCTCGAGCAGGCGCTCGCCATTCCGCAGGAGGTCGATATGGGCACTGCCGGCAAGCGGCTTGACCTGCGCGACAAGCTGATCTTTACCATCGACGGCGATGACGCGAAGGACTTTGACGACGCGGTTTCGCTCGAAAAGCTGGAAAACGGACACTATCTGCTCGGCGTACACATCGCGGACGTGAGCCATTACGTCACGCCGGATTCGCCGCTTGACGCCGAGGCGTTCCGCCGCGGCACGTCGGTTTATTTCCCGGGACACGTTGTGCCGATGCTGCCGTTCGCGCTGTCCAACGGCATCTGCTCGCTCAACCCGAAGGTGGACCGTCTGGCGTTCTCCGCGCTGATGGAGGTCGATAAGGACGGCCGCCGGTATGGTGCGAAATTTGCCAAGTCGGTCATCTGCTCCAAGGCCCGCATGACCTACAACAAGGTCAACAAAATCCTCGCGGGTGACAAGGGGCTGCGCGAGGAATACGCCTTTCTGGTCGAGACTGCCGAGACGATGAACAATCTGGCGCACGCGCTGTACAAGCGCCGCATTGAGCGCGGCGCACTCGAGCTGGACATTCCGGAGGCGGAAATCCGCGTGGACGAGAACGGCAAGCCGGTTGAAATCCGGTTCCGTGAGCGCGGCGAGAGTGAAAAGCTGATTGAGGAATTCATGCTGCAGGCCAACGAAGCGGTTGCCGAGTATATGTGCAAGCGCGAGCTGCCGACCGTCTACCGTGTGCACGAGAATCCCGATCCGGACAAGCTGCGCGTGTTTGCGTCGTTTGCGCGTCCGTTCGGCTACCGCATCGACCCGTCTAAGCCGGAGGATACGGCGCAGTTCCAGACCGTGCTGCGCGGCGCAAAGAACGACCCGAAGCAGCGCGTGCTGCCGACGCTTCTGCTGCGCTCGCTGGCGCGTGCTCGCTACGCGGATGAGTGCATCGGCCATTACGGCCTGAAGGCGAAGTTCTACCTGCACTTTACCTCGCCAATCCGCCGTTATCCCGATCTGGTGGCGCACCGCATGCTGCAGAAGGCGCTGCTCGGTGAAGAATTTACCGCGGCAGACGAAACAATGTGCGAGGAAGCCGCAGACCAGTCCACCAATCGTGAGCAGGCTGCCGACAACTGCGAACGCGACATCGACAAGCTGTATATCGCGTCCTACATGCAGCAGTTTATCGGTGAGGAATTTGACGCGGAGGTTTCCGGCGTGCAGTCGTTCGGCGTGTTCGTTGCGCTGGAAAACGGCTGTGAGGGTCTGATTCGTGCAGAGCTGATGACCGGCGACTTCTACCAGTACGACGAGGAGCACATGGCGATGGTCGGCCGCCACACCGGCAAGCGGTTTACGATCGGCACGCCGATGCGTGTTAAGCTGCTTGCTGCAAGCGACACCACCGGTCAGATCGACTTTGCGCCGGCAGACGGCTCGCTTCCGGTTTCGGAAAAGCTGGATCGTCCGCGCCGTGAGGACACCGACCGTGCTCCGAGAGGCAATCGCGCGGAGCGCCGCCGTCACAGCGGTAAGGGGCGCGGCGGTAAGCCCGGAAAGGGCAAAAAACCGCCCACGCGCAAGAGAAGATAAGGCAATACCGCATAATTGAACAAGAGTGATTTGCAAGCAAATTTTGCGTTCTGCTTAGGCGCGGTTTTGCGGTAATACTTTGTGTATTGCCGTGAAATCGCAACGACAGCAGAGCACAAAATTTCCGCAAAGCACCGCAGCTTTAATTGTGTGGTGTTGCCGCTATAAAGGAGAGAATCTTTTATGTCCAATAAAGTAACCGTTGCTGCGATTCAGATGACCTATGGTCTGGAAGAAGCCTGTGAGAAGGTTCGCGAAGCGGCATCTCAGGGTGCGCAGATCATTTTGCTGCCCGAACTGTTTGAAAACTGGTATTTCTGCCAGGAAAAAAGCTATGAAAATTACCATTTAGCGACAACGCTCGAGGAAAATCCGGCGGTTCGCGAGATGCAGACCATTGCCCGTGATTTCAAGGTCGTCATTCCGGTCAGCTACTACGAGCGGGTCGGTGAGACCACGTTCAACACGGTGGCTGTCATTGACGCGGACGGCACGATCATGGGTCAGTACCGCAAGACCCACATTCCGGATGACCATTTCTATCAGGAAAAGTTCTATTTTACGCCCGGAAATACTGGATTCAAGGTCTGGGATACGGCTTATGCGAAAATCGGCGTCGGTATCTGCTGGGATCAGTGGTTCCCGGAGTCCGCGCGCTGCATGGCGCTGCAGGGCGCCGAGCTGCTGTTCTATCCGACGGCTATCGGCTCCGAGCCGATTCTCGACTGCGATTCCATGCCGCACTGGCGGCGCTGCATGCAGGGTCACGCGGCAGCGAACATTATGCCGCTGATCGCGGCAAACCGCATCGGCACCGAGACCGTCAAGCCGACCGAGGATAACCAGCACCAGTCGTCCTCGCTGACGTTTTACGGCTCGTCCTTCATCGCGGATGAAACCGGCGCGCTTGTCGAGCAGGCTGACCGTGAAAACGCAGGCGTGCTGACGCATACGTTCGATCTGGATGAAATCCGTGAGATGCGCCGTTCGTGGGGTGTCTACCGCGACCGGAGACCGGAAATGTATGGTGCAATGCGCGGCTACGGTTTATAAAATGGAAAATTCCATTCACAAAAAACGCAGACTGAGAATATTCTCAGTCTGCGTTTTCTATATCATAGATATTATTTTGCGAGTTCCGCCAGAAATTCATCCATGTTGGTGTCTTCCGTCATGGTGATGCGGTGCATGCTGTACAGCGTCTGCGGCAGACCCTGCACGACCGCATTCACGCCCGGCTGGGTGGTGAATGTCAGCTCGATGCCCTGGATGCGCAGCGCATCCATCGTCAGCGTGCCGTATGCGCCTTCCGGATAGGACAGCGCGTTGACCTTCTCACCGGTGATCGGCTCGATGGCCTGCTGGCTCTGCTGGATGTCAGCCCTGACAGCGGCCTCATAGTCCGCATCGCTTTCGCCGGGAAGCTGCGCGAGTGTTTCCCGAACACGGTCGTTTCCGTCCTCGAACGGCGGCCACTGGTGCATGTCATAGGTGTGGCTCTGGATGGAAATCAGGCCGGAATCCACCATTTCCTGCATCTCAGCCGCGCCGAAGTGCGGTGTCATGACGTGGTCGGTATCCTTGTAGGTGTCCTTGCCGATGGAAACGCCGATGGCGAAAATGGTCGCCTTCATGTTGTATTCCTTGAGAACAGGGAATGCATCCGCGTAGTTGCTCAGATAGCCGTCATCAAACGTGAGGACGATGGGTTTCTCGGGCAGCGGTGTACCATTGTAGACGTAATCGCGCAGCTGCTCGAGCGAAATCGCGTTGAAGCCGGCATCGGAAAGCGCCTGAATCTGTTTGCGGAACGCCTCCGGCGAAATGGTAGCCGAGCCGCTGACCTTCTCGGTCAACTGGTGCCACGTCAGCACCGGAACCTTAACGGCGGTATCGTTGTCCGTGCGCGGTGCAGGACGCTGCGTGAAATAGTCATGCGGCGTGTCAGGGGTCACATAAGTGCCGAAATCCGACGGAATTGCGGTGATAGCAGGCGTAAAGTCGGGATACTCCTTCTCGGCAATGCGGGTTGCCATCATCTCGCCAATGTTGTTGCGGAAGTGCGTGCTGTCGTAGAAGAAGCGTGGCTCGCTGCTGACAGACGAGGACGAAAAATCCCAGTAATCGGTCACTTTGGCAAGAGATTCGTAGAAATTCGTGATATCCTCGTCGTAAAAGTTCTTGTAATAGTCGGTGTACACCGGAGCGGTCAGCACAATGAGATTAACGCCGTTTTCCTCGCAAACCTTGCGGATTGCGGCCACCGACTGCATGCAGGCTTCGGTCTTGTACAGGTGCAGCGGATCGTGGTTGGGATAATTGGTGAATACCGGATAGGCGTTCAGATAATCCGCGGTAGAGCCGATCGGCTCTACATCACGCACGCGCTTGTCATACGCACCGGTCTGCTCGTCGAATACGTCGAACGACTGCGGCATGAGCGTGTCCTTGCTCTTATTCACCAGCTTCTGATAGCCGTACCGCGGATCTGCGAGGAGAAACCGCGAGTAATACGACAGCGCGGACATATCCGGGTCGGTTTTGTAGTGCAGGCTGTGGGTCAGCTTGTTGGACTCATCATCGTAGGTCAGGCCATTGTCCAGATACACATTCAGCACCAGATTTTTGACCGTGTAGTTGTCGATCAGGTAGTTTGCAATCTTTTCGCAGTCCTTCATATCCGCGCCGTACATGATCATGTTGTAGAATCTGGCGTTCAGCATCTCGTTAAACGACTCGGTCGGCAGCGAGCTGGTGGACGAGCAGCCGAGAAAATACGAGTCGTACTCGTCATGGTGCTGCTCGAGATAGGAGATCTTCGCCGCACGCGGATTGTTGGTCTCGTCATACGAAAACCACTGCATAAACCGGTCACCGAATGCGCCGAACGGGTCAGTGACGTAGTTGAATCCGGCCAGCAGAACGGCCAGAATCAGCGCGATAACGGGCAGAGAAAGCACCCATTTTTTTGCGTTCATGCTCTGCCTCCTTAAAATTGCTTGTAGATGAACTCGGACGAGATGTATCCGGCACGGAAAATGCCGAACAGCAGCAGGACCACGAGCGAAACGGTCAGCACGGTCAGCTGCACGAGCGCCGGGCGCTCGTTGAGCCATGCCTGCACATCCGTGCCGCGTTCCTCAAAGAACTCCACACCGTGGACGATGAGAATGCCGACAAAAATGATGATAAAGTCGGAAACACCCAGTCCAAGCGTCGGCACAACCGACGAAAACTCACTGAAATGCGGGTGCAGCACGGTTGTGCCGAGCAGCGCGAATACAGTCTTGAGACGCGGTGCGCGGGTGAAATAACGGCCGATAAACACCAGTCCGAACGTGCGGACGGTCATAAAAATACGCCAGCCGGTGGATTTATCGTTGATGTGCAGCTTTTCCTTCCACGAAAGGAAGCGGCGTTCCATCAGCAGGGAAGCGGTAATGAGGATACCGTTCCACAGGCCGAACGCAATGAAGCGGAAGTTGGCGCCGTGCCAGATGCCGATGATCAAATACACGATAAACGTAGCGGTCGAGGTGGCACAGATCTTGCCCATCATGCCCTTGAAATGCTTGCGCGCCCACTTGCCGAGCTTGCCGAACGGCTTGGAAAACGCCAGAGGATAGAACACATAGTCGCGCATCCACGCGCCGAGTGTGATGTGCCAGCGGCGCCAGTAGTCGGTGAGCGAGGTGGAAAACAGCGGTCGGCGGAAGTTGATGGTCATATCAATGCCGAACATGCGCGCGACGCCGCGTGTGATGTCGATGCCGCCGGAAAAATCGCAGTACAGCTGAATGCAGTAAAACAGAATACCGAGCGCAATGACAGCACCGCCGTACGGACAGTTCTCCATGATGACGTTGTTTACCAGAACAGCCGCGCGGTCAGCGATGACGATTTTTTTGAAGTACCCCCAGAGCGCCAGCTGAATGCCGATCTGCAGGTCATCCCAGCACAGCTTGCGCTCTGCGGTAAGCTGCGGCGCCAGCTGATCGAAACGGCTGATCGGTCCCTGCACCATCTGCGGGAAGAACGATACGAACAGACCGTAGCGCAGCGGATTGCGCTCGGGCGCATATTTGCCGCGGTACACGTCAATAACGTAGCTCATGGACTGGAAAATGAAAAACGACAGACCGAGCGGCACGACAAAATCCCATCGGGGAATGTGATTGCCGAGCGCGGACGGCAGCAGCTCGAGCGTGAAATTCCAGTATTTCATCGCGTAGAGCAAGCCAAAACAGCAGACCGCACAAATTACCGCGATCTGCCTCTTTTTGTGCTGTATTTGGGCCTTTTGCGCCTTGTCGGCAGGCTTGATGGCGTTATAGCGCCCGAGAATGAGTCCGGTTACCCAGGTCATTCCGGCCACCAGAACCACCCACGCAAACGCCTTGACCGAGCCGGCCATGTAAAACGCCGCACTCGCCAGCAGCAGGATGCACCACTGTGCCTTTTTCGGTACAATATAGTAGAGCAGCACGCTCGCAATGGTAAGTACGATAAACGAAGCGGAAGTAAAAGCCATTAGTCCTGCGCGTTCTCGATCAGTTCAACGATGGCGTCAACCGAGTTGAAGTTCTCCGGCGTCAGGTCGTTGACACCCAGCTGAACGTCAAACTCCTCCATCAGCTCGGAAATAACGGCTACGATGTCGAGGGAATCGATGATGCCGTCGTCGATGATGGCAGTTTCGTTCTCAAAGTCGTTGCCCGGGCAGATCTCATTCAGAATTTCGATAATTTTTTCTCTCATGGTCGATTTCTCCTTTAATTATATTGCAGCACGGCGGAAGTCCATCCGTCGGGCCGATAGCCGTGTTGTTCGTAAAAATGCTCGGCCGGAGCATTGCCGGTCCGCGCCCATACCTGACTTTTTACGCCGTCTGTCACACGCAGGTAGGCGGTGAGCAGTTCGCCTGCCAGTCCGCGTCCGCGGCAGTCCGCACGCACGGCAAGGTGCCGAATCTCGGTCGAGGCGCGGGAAACCGCAAAATGCAGCACACCGGAAACACCCTGTTCGTCCCGGGTGATAACGGTTTGACCGTTTGCGAGGTTTTCGCGTAAATCGCTCTCGGTCGGCAGACAGCCGGTGAGAGCGGAGAAGTGCTCGCTTAAAAAGCGGGAAATATCCTCGAAATCCTCCGGATTTGCAGGAACTGCGGTTGTTTCCACCGGAAATGCTTCCGGTTTGCGGGTGCGCCGTGTGCGGCGAAGCACCTCACGAAAACCGAGAGCGCAGAACTGCTCGGCGGCATTGGCCATCGCCTCCGCGTCCTTGGCGCGGCAGGACAGCTCGGTCACAACCGGCCTGTCCGTCTCCGGCAGGGAAAGCACCGCGTTCGGGTGCAGATAAAACGTCATCACAAGGTGGTCGCCGCGTTCGCGGAACAGCAGCAGTGCGCCGCCTGTCTCGTGGATGTACAGTCCGTTTGCGATTTCGCGCGTGTAGTCATCACCGCGCAGAAAGTTATTGGTGAGGACACCGCGCTTGAGCTGTGCGTTCAGCAGATCGGAAATCTGTGCGAAATTCTCAATCTTCCGCATGGATAAATTGCTCCTTCAGCTTGACACGGTCGATCTTGCCGTTGGCGTTCATCGGCAGTGCGTCCAGCTTTTCGTAGATGTTGGGCAGCATATACTTGGGCACCAGCCTGCGCATGGCACGCGCGAGTGCCGCGGCGTCCGGTTCGCCCTCGTAGATGCAGACAATGCGGTCGCGGCTGCGGTCGAACAGGCAGGCTGCGGCGGCGATGCCGTCCACGCTGTGCAGCGCGGTCTCGATTTCGCCAAGCTCGATGCGGTAGCCCATGTGCTTGATCTGGCCGTCCTGCCGCGACAGGAAATACAGCAGACCGTCGTCCTTCTTGACGGCGATATCGCCCGTGCGGTACAGAATATCGCGGAAATACGGGTTTGTCGGGTTCTGGATGAAGCATTCGTTCGTCTTTTCCCAGTTGCCGAAGTAGCCGCTGGCCAGTCCGCTGCCGCGCACGCAGATCTCACCGGCCTCGCCGTCCGGAACGGGATTGCCATCCTTGTCGAGCAGCATAATCTGCATGTTGCGGCAGGCTTTGCCGATCGGAATGGCTTCATCGTCGCGGTAGTCGCGGGTGAGATGGAATGCGGCACAGTCCACGGTGGTCTCGGTCGGTCCGTACATGTTGACAACCGCAAGACCCGGAATCGCGGCCTTCCACGCGTTCACATAGCGCGCCTGCAGCGCTTCACCGCCGAGAGCGGCTTTGCGCAGCGTGGGCGGCGCGCACTTGCTCAGTGCACCCGAGCTTGCTACAAAGTGGAACGCGCTGGTCGCCCAGTTGATGGCGGTCACGCCGACACGCTCCATCTCCTTGAGCAGCAGCATCGGGAAGGTAAACAGCTTTTTCGAGAAAATATGGCAGGTTGCACCGAGCGAAAGGGTCTGGTACAGATCCTTGCACGAAAGATCAAAGTAAAACGGCGCCTGATTGCCGAAAATATCATGCTCGGTGTAGCCGCAGAACTCGCTCATCCAGTCGGTGAAGTCGATGACCGCACGGTGCGGAATGACGATTCCCTTCGGCGCACCGGTCGAACCCGAGGTGAACAGCAGGTAAACCGGGTCAATATCCAGTACGCTCTCACGGATGGACTGCAGCAGGTTTGCGTCAGCCGGTGCTGCAAAGCCCTCGTCCATCGAGATGAGCGGCGCACAGTTGGCGAGCGGCTCGGCCTGCTTACGGTTGCCCTCAGCGTAGACGATAGCGGCGGGATGAACCTGCTCGAAAATACGGCGGATACGCGCTTCCGGCATGTGGTCATCGATCGGAACGTAGCAGCCGCCCGCATACAGCACACCCTGCATCGCGGCAACGCTTTCGGCCGTGCGGCCGATCAAAACCGCGACCGGCTTGTGCAGCGTATCGACGGTTTTGGCAAGGTGGGTGCCCAGACCCTGTGCGGCCTTCAGCAGCTCGCCGAAGGTGAACACGCGGTTCTCATCGCAGAACGCAGGCTTGTCCGCGTGCATTCGGGCAGAGGATTCCAAATATTCGAGTACATTTTTTCTCATAGACATACTTCCTCATTATGATAGTCTATTTTATCATAGAGGGCGGAAAAAGTAAACGGAAAACGGCGGTCACGTCGGAGAATCCATCCAGTGTGCGGTTTCATCCATAATATCGTGCAGAATAAAAATATCGTGCAAGGTATCGCCGGTTTCCATTGAGTGGTTGGCATTTTCGGTCAGATAGAGCGGAATGCCGATCTTCCGGCAGCCGTTTATGATCATCTCGGTGTCCGCCCACGGATCGGCGGTGCCGTGAAAGGCGATGCCGGTCGGGTCGAGATAGGGCAGCGCCTGTTCAATCGGCGTGTAGTATACCTGCCGCGGATGAATGTTGCGCTGAACAGCATACCGGGCGGCAATCGCAGTGCCGATGCTCTTCGAGAGGAAGAAAACGCGGTCGTAAGCGGTCCAGTCGATGGCGGTAAGCTGTTCCTCTGCGGCAGAAAGCGCAGTCTGCACAGCCTGTTCGATTTTTTCGGCGTGCCCCCGCAAACCGGTCGGCAGAGCCGGATACTGCACCGCGAGCAGGTCGCAGCCGCGTGCGCGTGCAAGTTTGGCGCTGTAATACAGCAGCGGTTTGTCGATATGGTAGCCGATGCCGGGGAACAGCACGGCAAGCTGGTTGCTCATAGGTAAGGCTCCTTTGGGGAAAATGCAGGATTACTCCGCCAGCTCCCGCACGGCGGCAATTGCGGTATCGACCTCATTTTTCGTGTTAAAATACGAAAAGCTGAAGCGAACCGCGCCCTGCTGCACGGTGCCGAGTGCCTCGTGCATGCGCGGCGCACAGTGTGCACCGGCGCGTGTGGCGATGTCATAATCGGCAAACAGCGCGTCCGCGACCTCGGCGGAGTCATAGTCGCGGATGTTAAGCGCGACAACAGCAGCGCGTTCCGACCGGGAGAAATCACCGTAGACGGTCACGCCGTCAAGGTCCTTCACACCGTCGTAAAACCGCCGCATGAGTGCGCGTTCGTGTGCTCTGATGGCCTGCACGGTCTGTTTTTCGATAAATTTCAGCGCGGCATGCAGTCCGGCGATGCCGTGCGTATTGAGCGTGCCCGCCTCGAGCCGTGCAGGATACGCCTGCGGCTGTTCGCGGTCGTAGGAGTGAATGCCGGTGCCGCCGCGGAGCAGCGGCCGAAGCTCTATGCCCGGCCGGATGCACAGGCCGCCGGTTCCCTGCGGACCCATCAGGCCCTTGTGGCCGGTGAAGCAGAGCACGTCAATGTTCATGCGCTGCATGTCGATCGGTACCGCACCTGCCGTCTGCGATGCATCGACAACCAGAAGGGCACCGTGTGCGTGCGCCATTGCACCGATTTTGGCGATATCGAGCAGGTTTCCGGTCAGATTGGATGCATGTGTGCAGACAACGGCCTTGGTTTTCGGTCGAAAGAGCGTTTCCATATCCTCATAGCGGATATTGCCCTGGCGGTCCGCCGGTACAAAATCCACCGATACGCCGCGCGTCTGCAGATCATACAGCGGACGGAGCACGGAATTATGCTCCAGATCAGTCGAAATGACGTGATCGCCGGACGAAAACAGACCGTAGAGTGCAATATTCAGCGCCTCGGTGGAGTTCGCGGTGAATACAACATGGTCCGCACGCGGACAGCCGAACAGCTTCGCCAGCTTGCTCCGCGTTTCGAACACCATGCGTGACGCGGAAAGCGACACGCCGTGTGCGCCGCGCGATGCATTTCCTGCGGTAAGAATGGCGTTTTTGACCGCCTCTGCGACTTCAGGCGGCTTGTGCAGCGTGGTCGCTGCGTTATCCAGATAAATCATGATTTCCTCCGTCAGTCGAACAGTTCGACGAGAGCGTGCGTCTCGAATCCGATGCCGGTTTCACACAGAGCGTCGAGGAGCACCTGTTCCTCACTTGTTTCGGTCTTCCATGCCAGTCCGCAGCCTGCGCTCACCTGAGAGGGAATCGGGATCATGCGTCCGGGCAGACCGCGCTGCGTGAACATGACTTCTGCCGCGAGTGCTTGCTCGGTGGACGCGAACGCGATGACCGCAAACGGTCGTTTGCGCCGCATCACGGGCGCAGAATGAGGTCAGCCTGCATCTGCTTCTCTGTGATGACATACATGTTGGTCACGTCACCAACTGCGAGCTTGTCGGTCAGGCCATAGTGGTTGAGACAGGTACCGCAGGTCAGAATCTCCACACCGAGCGATGCCAGGTTTTTCAGATCCTCGAGCGATGCCGAGTCTTCGCAGGTCAGGCGTGCGCCGCCGTTGTAGAACAGAATCGTGCTCGGCAGGTGCTCCTGCTGGGTGAGAGCAAAAATAAAGCCCTTGATGAGAATGCGGCCCAGCTCCTCATCGCCCTCGCCCATGTGGTCGGCGGAAATGACAACGACCGTCTTTTTCTGCGCCGCCGGTACGGTGCAGGCAATCTGCTCATCGGCTTCTGCCTTGCCGACGGTGTTTTCGGTCGTGATCGTCACGCAGAACTCCTTGTCCGAGCGTTTTTCGGTCGTGATCGAGCAGCCTTTGCTCTCCGCAAGGCGGGTCAGGTTCTGCACCGCAATTTCGTTATCTACCAGCGTCTGAACCGTGCCCGCACCGTTTAAATCCTGCAGCGCGTGCAGCGTTTTGATGACCGGAATCGGACATGCGTCACCGATCGCATTCACTTGTACCATAATAAAGTTCCTCCTTTTGGGGATGTTCTGTGGATAGTATAGCACAATAGAGCACGGAAGACCATAATTTATCCACAGGCTCGCGGAATACTGGGAGGAGAGGACGGTTTTTCTTGACGGTGTTCTCTTAAAAAGGGTAAAATTACAGTGTATTTTACAAATAATAAGGATAGATGAATTATGCGATAAACGATAATTAGCTATCCGTAACCTTATATAGAACACATTTACAAATATTACTTACTTATTTGAACTGTGTTACCGGAAAATTATCTATGGATAACCCGAATATCCAATATCTGATACAAAATCGTTATCTGATTGACTGACACGCTGAAAGGAGGCATAACCAACCATGCAATCCCGCACCTATCTTGCCATCGACCTGAAATCCTTTTATGCCTCCGTGGAGTGCCGGGAGCGCAGGCTGGATCCGCTCGACACGCACCTTGTTGTCGCGGACGAAACCCGCACGGACAAGACCATCTGTCTGGCAGTCACGCCGTCGCTGAAGAGCTACGGCATTTCCGGCCGCGGACGGCTGTTTGAGGTACGTCAGCGCGTTAAGCAGGTCAATGCCGAGCGGCAGCGCTGTGCGCCCGGGCATACATTCACCGGCGCGTCTTACTCTGCTGCGGAACTGCGGGAAAACCCGTCTCTTGCGATGGATTTCATCATCGCACCGCCGCATATGGCACATTATATGGCGTACAGCAGCCGGATTTATGCCATTTACATGAAATATGTCGCGCCAGAGGACATGGTTGTGTACTCCATTGACGAGGTGTTCATGGACGTGACCGGCTATCTGCAGACCTACGGCCTGACCGCGCGTGAGCTGGCACGGAAAATCATTCTCGATGTGCTGAACACCACCGGCATCACGGCCACAGCAGGCATCGGCACCAACCTGTTTCTTTGCAAGGTGGCGATGGATATTGTCGCTAAGCACGTTCCCGCCGACCGCGACGGCGTGCGTATCGCCGAGCTGGACGAGCGCAGATTCCGGCACGAGCTGTGGTCACATCAGCCGCTTACCGATTTCTGGCGCGTGGGACGCGGCACCGCGAAAAAGCTCGAGCAATACGGCATGTGCACCATGGGCGATATCGCGCTGTGCTCGGAGAAAAACGAGGATCTGCTGTATAAGCTGTTCGGCAAAAACGCGGAGCTGCTCATCGACCATGCGTGGGGATGGGAGCCGTGCACGGTCGCGGATATCAAAGCCTACAAGCCGAGCACCAACAGCATCAGCACCGGGCAGGTGCTTGCGTGTCCGTATACAGCGGACAAGGCACGTCTGGTTGTCCGCGAAATGGCGGATCAGCTGGTACTCGATCTGGTGAGCAAGGGCTTTGTCACCGACCGGCTTGTGCTGACCGTCGGGTACGATATTGATAACCTGAACGATCCGGCACGGCGGATTAACTACCACGGCAAGACCGAGACCGATCGCTACGGGCGCACGCTTCCAAAATCTGCACACGGCACGCAGAGTCTCGGAGAACTGACCTCGTCTACGCGAAAGCTCATGGACGCAGCGACCACGCTGTTCGACCGCATTATCGACCCGAATCTGCTCATCCGGCGCATGTATCTGGTGGCAGATCACATCCTTCCGGAATCTGACGCGCCCCAGCCGACTTGGTGTGAGCAGCTTGACCTGTTTACCGACTATGCTGCCGAGCAGGAGCGCCGGAGGGCAGAGCAGGCCGCACTCGAGCGGGAACGAAAGCTGCAGCAGGCGGCGCTTGCCATCAAGAGCAAATACGGCAAAAATGCGCTGCTCAAGGGCATGAACCTTGAGGAAGGTGCGACTGCCATCGAGCGAAACGGAAAAATCGGCGGGCATAACGCATAATCGGAAAAACATGCTAAGGCAATGTAAATGAATTGCCTGATTCTGCCTCTCCACTGACGTTCTATGTCGAAAATTCGACATTTCAGGCAGTCATCCTTGTATATGGCAATCAAAGGAAATATAATATATTCATAATAATATGAGAAATATATCTTTTCTGGAAGGATTGCGAAGCCGCAAGGCAGCTGTATACGGAGAAGCTAATGAAAATTATCTGCGAAAAAGGCTATCACGCCGGAAATGTCCTGCGTCTGGTAGCGGAATATTTGGAAAAACGATATCCGGATGATATGATTCTGGATGAAAATATGGAAATCACGCTTTCACTCAAGAACGGTGAGAACGGTCAGCCCATCGTGCTCGGTGAGGAGGAACTGCAGCTGTCGCACCATACAGCTGACCATTCCGAGGACTACTATAATCATGATGTGCTGACCCATTTGTACACGCGCTGCAAGTACGAGCACGACCTCAAGGTCTTTCAGCTGGCGAATTATGCGCGGCTGACCTGCATTTATATGGATGCCGTCGGCCTGCATGAGATCAACAACCACTTGGGACATGAGGCTGGAGACCACATGCTGTGCTCGATTGCGGACGGGATTCGAAAGTATTTCCCGGATGACTGCGCGTATCGTATCGGCGGTGACGAGTTTGTCCTGCTGTGTCCGGCGCGTCAGCCGGAGGAGCTTGCAGAAAGCCTTGCGGCGTTCCGTCACACAATCCGTGAGATGGGTTATGAGGTCTCGGTCGGCGTGTCTGAGAGCACGGACAGACAGACGCTGAACGAGACGGTCAATCGGGCTGAAACGGCCATGCGGCATGATAAGATGGAGTTTTACCGCAATAACGGCGGTATCCGTCAAATGCGCATCATAGATGACAAGCTGGAGCAGCTGCTCATCAAAAAGCAGGATGTTACCCGTTTTCTGCAGGCCATCGCACCGCTTTACAGGGGAGTGTACATGGTCAATGCCAAGCAGGATACCTGTCGGTATATCTATGTTCCGCCGTATTTTAAGACCATACTGGAGAATAATCATCATGCGTTTATGTCTTCCGTGCGTGAGTACTGCCGCGAACTGGTTCATCCGGAGTATTATGACGAATTTGCAAAGCTGCTGGATTACAGCTATATAGAGGAGCAGATTGCGGCGCATGGTTCGCTGGAGATGACCTATCAGATACGGGACGGCAGCCGGGTACATCTCAAAATCACCATGGCCGACCGGAGTTCCGCAGAGGCCCATGAGCTGCTGTGGATTTTTCTGGACGAAACGCAGTAGAAGAAAGCAGGTGAAGTATGTCCGCAATCGACAATCGAAAATACGCCGGGATTATGAATCTGCCGCATCATGTCTCCCCAACCCGTCCGCAGATGCCCATGAGCGACCGTGCGGCACAGTTTTCACCGTTTGCGGCGCTGACCGGGTATGCCGGTGTTATCCGTGAGACAGCGCGGCTGACCGACCGTAAAATCGAGCTGGATGAGACCATGCTGACCGCGCTCAACGAGCGGTATCAGCTGCTGCTTTCTGTGCTTGATGCAGAACCCGAGGTGGAGATCACCTATTTTGTGCCGGATGAACGCAAATCCGGCGGTGCATACCGCACAGTTTCCGGTGTGGTCAAAAAGGTGGATGAGTTCACGCGGCGGCTGATCCTGACAGACGGCACGGTGATTCCGATGGAGGATGTGCTGATGTTGGATGGGGCAATATTTGGACAGGATGAATGAGAAAATCCACGCTTTTCACAAAGAAAAGCGTGGATTTTTGTACATTCAGTGCAGAGCATCCAGTTCCTCCTGCAGATACCGGAAGAACAAACCGGCGTGGTATCCATCTGCCACCGCATGTGCAATGGTGATATTGACCGGCATATTGACCTTTTCGCCGCATTTTTCGTATCTGCCCATGACAACGATGGGAAAGTACGCCGGCTGTCCGTCCGCGACGCGGCTGCCGCAGCCGGTAAACGCCGTCCACGGCGTACAGGATATGCAGTAGAAATTCGCAGGCTGATTCGGCTTGGTCTTGATGCCCTTGACATCCTTATAGGTCTCCATATCTGCGGTAATGGCGTTGTAAAACGTGGGGAAATCCTCGGAAAAGTCCGTCCAACAGTCGGAAAACGTGCAGTCATCCGGATGAAAGAACGTGAAACTCGGTACGATTTTATCCCAGACACAGAGTTCGTTGTCCGCGTTTTTGAACATGCGGAAGTTCTCGATGCGGCCCAGCGCCTTGGTGACGCAGTAAATCGCCGCCGCGTAGAATTTACAGCCGTGTGCATGACAGAAACGGAGCAGGTTTTGCACATCCACCGGCGCCGTCATATTGAATTCAACCTTGAGAGCCTCGGTATAGTAGCGGTAGTGCTCACGGCGAGGCCAGCTTTCCATATCGACTTTTTTGAAGGCTTGCATAGCGTTCCATCCTTTCCGAATCCTGCAGGTACACGCCCTGACTTTTTGGCATTTGCAAAGCAAACGCTATTCATGCGCACTAACGCGCGAAATTCAAAATATTGATGATACGACTTGTTCAATAATCTTGCTGCTGTCAAATCTGCTGCTCCGCAGCGAACTGTGCCGCACCTGCGGCAGCTTCCTCGCGGCCGTCGGACAGCGTGAGCGGACAGCCGAAGGCAGACTCAAAGCGCTGCTGCAGATACCGGTTCTGCCGCAGACCGTTGCCCGAGCCGATTAGCCTTTTCGGCGTGCCGCCGGCCTGCCGGTACGCGGTGTACATTCGATTCAGCTCGTCGGCCATGCCGTCCATCACGCCGTAAATCAGGTGTAAAGGCGTGAAATTGTGCGTTGTAAGGCCGGAAATACTGCCGGTCAGGCTGCTGTCTGCGCGCGTGCCTTCAAACAGGGTGCAGACGGCAGGCACATCATCCGGACGCGGATTTTCATCCAGCAGACGCGCCATTGCGTCGTAGCAGCTGTTCGTTCCTGTGCCGAGCATGGACGCGGTGGAGCGGAAAAACTGCTCGAGCAGCGCGTAAGCGCGTCCGCCGCACAGCGAAGCACCTGCCAGAAGATAGCCGCTGCCCGGCATGGGGCGGGTCTCCAAGTCGTCTACCTGCAGATAGTGCGGCGTAAACACGGAAAACTGACTGCCGGTGCCGACATTCACGAGCATTTCAGCGGTTTTGTCGCGCACCGAGCGCAGAAAGCTGGCCTGATTATCGCCGATGGCGGCACAGACAGCCGCATTTTGGAAGTGCCCGATTACCGGCTCGGCAGCAAGCTGCGGGACAAAGTTCGGGTCGATACCGGCTTTTTGCAGAGCGTTTTGGTCGAAAGCACGGCGTTCCGCGTCGAAAAAGCCGATGCTTGCGGCATTGCTGGCATCCATGCGCGGCGCAGCCAATCCGCACAGCCGCATGGCAAGGTAGTCACCGATGGTGCAGCAGGTGACGGCGGCGGGCGGCACAAGTCCGGCGGCAAGGTTGTACGCGTGCGTTGCCAGACCGTAGCCTGCCGCGGCAAGGTATCCGGTCACGCGCGTGAGATACTGCACCCAGCTTTCGGTTTTGCTGTGCGGCAGGCTGCCGCGTGCATCCTGCCAGGTGTACAGCGGACTGACGGCGTTACCGTCCGCATCCACATACAGAATGCCGTGCATTTGCCCAGTCACGCCGATGGAATGAATATCCGGATAGCGTTCAAACAGCGTTTCGATAACAGAAAGTGCGGTTTGCGTGATCTTTTCCACGTCCTGCTCGCGTGCGCACGCCAGTGCAGACGGAATAAAGGCACCGTTTGCCCGCGTTTCGCTGGCGAGGAATTGCTCGTCCTCGAGCACAGCCGCGCTGATTGTTGTGGTGCCGATGTCAATGCCTAATGTTGTCATGCTGGGTCCCTCGGTTCGCCTGATGGTTCTGTCAGCAGTATAGCACAGCGGAGCGTGTATGAAAAGGAATTGCGCACAAATTTGTCCACAAGTTTGTGGATAATTTACCGACTTGAAAAACGAGTTGCACATGCTATAATAAAGTCGCAGAACAGAGAAAAGGGGAGCGAACAACATGGACCGAAATTTTCTCAAGCAGAGCATTCGGCGTGAGCTGGACTATTACAAGGACGGCCTGTTCAACGAGGATGAGGACGAATACTGGGAGCGTGCATGGGCGGCGCCGGACGATGATGACAGCATGGCGGAAAACGGCTTTCTCAATGTAGCGATGGCGCACCTGCAGGGCGATGAATGCGACGAAATCGTGCTGCTCGGCACGGAATACGGCTATCATGAGCCGGATTACGACAGTTATATCGACATCGGACACGCCTTTGTCAACGATATGGGCACCGGATTTCTGCAGACCGAGGGCACCGAGGATGATTGGGAACAGCTGGTTGACGATATTGCGGAAATTCTGGCTGGAAAGACGGAGTAGCTTTCCACCAAGTTATCCACATTGCTGTGGATAAAATAAAAAACGCTCGAGTAATCTCGAGCGTTTCAGTCTGTCGAAAAAGTCGTATGGTCAGCATTTTTCAGCATTTCGCGCGGCAGCGCGCATGAAACAGCATTAGCTCTGCAAATGCTCAAAAAGGGGGAGCATGTATCACCCTTTTTGAACTTCTGGAGGGAGAAAGTTTCTGTATAGGAACTTTCGGACGACTTTGGAACGGTCTACAATCCGTTCCTGCTTGTCGACGAAACTGTAGTTTCGCGACAGCCTCAAACGCTCGAGTAATCTCGAGCGTTTTTTATCGTTACGGCGGAGAAAAGGCGCAGCTGGAGGCCGCGCCTTAAACCTTAATATTATTGCAGGGGTGTTATTTTACAGCACCTGCGACATCAAAATCGCGCAGATCATAATCGGAATATTAAACGCAATAAACGTTGGGATACAGGTATCGCGGATATGGTCGTGCTGACCGTCGGCGTTGAGACCGGAGGTTGGGCCGAGCGTGGTATCGGACGCGGGCGAGCCTGCATCGCCAAGGGCAGCGGCGGCCGAAATGAGCAGGATGGTAGCCGGAGTGGAGAACCCAAGCGAGCTGCACATCGGCACGAACAGCACAGCGAGCACGGGCACAGTGCCGAACGAGGTGCCGATGCCCATCGTCACCAGCAGGCCGATGAGTGTAATGACAATCGCAGCGACAACCTTGCTGCCGCCTACGGCGGAAATACCGGCGTTTACGAGCGCGTCAATGCCGCCGGTGGCCTTGATGACCGAGGCGTAGCCGCCTGCCACCAGCATAATGATGGCAATCTGACCCATCAGACGGACACCGCCCTCGATCTGCTCGTCAATGTCACTCCATTTGATAGCGCGGAACACGATGATGATGATCAGGCCGCACAGCGCGGAAAGCGCCAGATCCTGACTGATAACCTGCACGACTGCGACAACAATCGCGGCGGCAAGCATGACATAATGGCGATACTCGAGCTTTTCCGAAATTACCTCGGCAGCGGAGGTGTCTGCTTCAATGTCGTGGTAGTCACGCGGCTTGCGGTACAGGACAAATACGGCGATGAACAGACCGATCAGCATGGCAACGCCAATGCTCCAGTTGGCGGCGGTAACGTCCTTGACCGTTACAGAAAGACCGTTTTCACTCAGATTATCCGCGATAACGCGCTGGAAAATCAATCCGAAACCAAACGGAATGGTGATATACGGCGCTTTATGGCCGAACGCCAGCGCACACGCAACGGCACGCCGGTCAAGCCGCATACGGTTCATCATGCGGAGCAGCGGCGGCACGAGAATCGGGATGTATGCGATATGCACCGGAATGAGGTTCTGCGACAGGCAGGCAACGAGCGTCAGCACACCAATGAGCGCCAGCTTGTGTCCGCCGAGCAGGCGCGACAGCTTTTTCGACAGAATATCGGCCAGACCGGTCGTGGCGATGCAGGTGGCAAACGTGCCGAGCAGGATGTACGCTAGCGCAGTCGTGGCGTTGCTGGCAAAGCCGCCGGTCAGCAGCTGCATAACGGTCTGCGTGCCCTCGGGCGCGTTCAGCAGCGGGATACCGCCGGCCACGCCGCCGATGATGCACGCGATGAGCATGGACAGCAGCACATTCAAACCGGTCAGGCACAGAACACAGAGCACCAGTACGGATATCGTGACCGGGTTTGTGAGCAGGCTGAAAAGAATAGACATGTATCATTCTCCTTAGAAACAAAAACCGCATGCAGCGGGACTTGCACACGGTAAAGTATTGAAGTTTTTCTTATTGTAGCAGAAAAAAGCCAAACCGTCAAGAAATGTTTCTTATCGAAAGAAGTTATTGGAAAAGCAAACGGCACCTGCGGGAAACAGGTGCCGAAAAAGGATACTATATAAATAGATATACCGGAAATCACAGGCGGCGCTTAAAATCCAGATAGCCCTGCAGGATAAGCGTTGCCGCGACTGCATCGACGTTCTGACGGTGTTTTTTCTCTTTTTTGCCGCTGCGGTGCAGGATTTCGTGTGCGGCGACCGTCGTGCGGCGCTCGTCCCACAGCACAACGTGCAGTCCGGTGCGCTCCTCCAGCTCCTTCGCCAGAGTCTCGCACTTCTCGGCACGAGGGCCAACTGTGCCGTCCATGTTCTTCGGGTGGCCGAGGACGATCTCCTCAATCTTGTTTTCCTGAATGAACGCCGCCAGCTTGTCCACCAGCTTGGCGTAATTCCACTCGTGGATCACGCTCGGCGAGCCGGCCAGAAAGCCGGAAGGATCGGAGATCGAAAGGCCGGTGCGGGCGTCTCCGTAATCAATGCCCAAAATACGCATAGTCATACTCCTGTTTCTTGGGCAGTTTTTCAAATCGGTGTTTTCTGCCCGTGTGATTACCCTGAGTATACCATAAAAAACGAAAATAATCAGCACTTTTTCAGAAAAAATGCTTGACCGCAAATCCCTCACATGCTATACTAAAAACACCTATGCAGGTTCTTTTTTTGCGCCTATTTTTCGTGTGTCTGAAAAGTTGACGTCGGAACGCTGACAGAGGGAGGCAATTAGCTTCAAGCCGTGTCACAGGGATACGGAAACGAAGCGATATATTAAAAGGAGGTGCCGTTATCTATGCGCGTAAAGATCACGCTGGCCTGCACCGAGTGCAAGCAGAGAAACTATGACACAATGAAGAACAAGAAGAATGATCCGGATCGTCTGGAAATGAACAAGTACTGCCGTTTCTGCCGGAAGCACACGCTTCACCGCGAAACGAAGTAAGGGAAAGGAAGTAGCTTAATGGCTGAAGAAACCAAAGCGAAAAAGCCCGGTCTCTTTGCTCGTATCGGCAAGTGGTTCCGCGAATTGAAGAGCGAATGCCGTAAGATCGTCTGGCCCACCCGTGAGCAGACGACGAACAACACGCTGGTCGTTATCGCCTGCGTAGTCATCATCGGTATTTTCATCTGGGTGCTTGACATCGTATTCGGTCTTGGTGTCCAGACGCTGCTTAAACATTTCGCCGCCTAACTTAAAAGGAGGCAACAATGTCAGACGCTGCAAAATGGTACGTTGTTCATACGTACTCCGGCTACGAAAACAAGGTAGCCTCTTCGATCGAAAAAGCGGTCGAAAACCGCAAGCTGCATGACCTGATCCAAGCCGTCAACATCCCGACCGAGAAGGTCGTTGAGGTAAAGGACGGCAAAAGCCGCGAGGTAGAGCGCAAGCTGTACCCGGGCTACGTGCTCGTTAAGATGATCATGACCGATGAAACCTGGTATCTGGTTCGCAATACGCGCGGCTGCACCGGTTTTCTGGGTCAGGACAAGTCCGGCGGCTCCAAGCCGATTCCGCTGACTGAGGAAGAGATCATCGCAATGGGCGTGGAAAAGCGCGAGATCGAGGTAAACTACGCCGCAGGCGACAGTGTTCGCGTTATCGACGGCGCGCTGGCAGGCTTTATCGGCGTTGTATCGTCGGTTGAGCCGGATAAGAACAAGGTAAACGTAACCGTTTCCATGTTCGGCCGCGAAACCCCTGTCGAGCTTGAGCTCGATCAGGTTGAAACTCTCGACGAGTGACAATGAGCGGAAGATAGATTTCCGCATTTACGGCAAGTGGGAGAGTTCCGTGCCAATTAGGAACTCGCCAGCCACCACATTTTTTGAAGGAGGAACCTTTCAACATGGCACAGAAAGTAGTAGGTTATATTAAGCTCCAGATTCCCGCAGGCAAGGCAACCCCGGCTCCCCCGGTAGGTCCGGCTCTCGGCCAGCACGGTGTAAACATCATGTCTTTCACCAAGGAATTCAACGAGCGCACCAAGAACGATGCCGGCATGATCATTCCGGTTATCATTACGGTTTATGCTGACCGTTCGTTCAGCTTCGTTACCAAGACGCCTCCGGCGCCGGTTCTGATCAAGAAGGCTTGCGGCATCGAGTCCGGTTCTGCTGTACCGAACAAGACCAAGGTTGCAAAGCTGTCCAAGGCTGACTGCCAGAAGATCGCAGAGACCAAGATGCCCGACCTGAACGCTGCTTCCCTGGAAGCTGCTATGAGCATGATCGCGGGTACCGCCCGTTCGATGGGTATCACCGTCGAGGAGTAATCTCCGGTTTTTATTTGTTGTACGAAGCTGCGGCTATCTGCCGCATACAGTGGGAGGGTTATTCAAGTTCCCGCTTAACCACTTAAGGAGGATTTATTGTGCATAAAGGTAAAAAGTATGTAGACAGCGCAAAGACGATCGACCGCACCAAGCAGTACGATCCGGCTGAAGCGCTTTCCACCGTTGTTTCCACCGCGAAGGCTAAGTTCGATGAGACCATCGAGCTGCACGTAAAGCTGGGCGTTGACTCCCGTCACGCTGACCAGCAGGTTCGCGGCGCTATCGTTCTGCCCCACGGCACCGGCAAGCAGGTTCGCGTTGCTGTATTCGCTAAGGGCGCAAAGGCTGACGAGGCTCTGGCTGCAGGCGCAGACATCGTTGGTGCAGAGGACCTGATGGAGCGCATCCAGAAGGAGAACTTTTTTGAGTTCGACGTAGTTATCGCTACCCCGGACATGATGGGCGTTGTAGGCCGTCTGGGCCGCGTGCTTGGTCCTAAGGGCCTGATGCCGAACCCGAAGGCTGGTACCGTATCTATGGACGTTACCAAGGCTGTTCAGGAGTCCAAGGCTGGTAAGATCGAGTACCGTCTCGACAAGACCAACATCATCCACTGCCCGATCGGCAAGGCTTCCTTCGGCGCTGAGAAGCTGCAGGACAACTTCGACGCTCTGATGGGTGCTATCATCAAGGCTAAGCCGGCTGCTGCAAAGGGTCAGTACGTTCGTTCCTGCGTTGTTGCTTCTACCATGGGCCCCGGCATCAAGGTAAGCACCGCAAAGATGATCGGCTAATTCAATAGCATTTTACTCGGCGGTTTTCCGCTGAGAGTCAGAAAGACAGACCGATGATTTCGATTGTTGGTCTGTCTTTTTGTAAAATAGCGTGGATTTTCACTGCACCAGACAGCGTGTGCCGAAAAATACGAAAACTCTCTCGATTTCAGAAAAATAGCAGGAAAGGCAGGTTAATTATGCCCGGTTTAGTCTTAGAAGGCGGAACCTTCCGCCCGGTATTCTCCTGCGGCGTGATGGATGCGCTGCTCGATAATGACATCATGTTCGATTACGTCATCGGCGTGTCCGCCGGCATTACCTATGCGGCGTCGTATCTCTCACGGCAGCGTGAGCGCAACATTAACATACTGCGGCAGTATCGTGGCGACAAGCGCTATTTCGGCGCGCGCAACCTGCTGCACGACCACTCCATTTTCGGCACGGATTTCGTATTCGACACCATCCCGAACCGGCTTGTGCCGTTTGACTGGGACGAATTTCACAAATATCAGGGTAAATATTTGGTGGGTGTCACCAATGCAAAGACAGGCAAAGCCGAATACCTCGACGGCATGCGCATGGACCGTCCGTGCACAATGCTGCGAGCGACCTGCGCCATCCCGATCTACTTCCCACCGGTGCAGATGGACGGCGAGACGTATTACGACGGCGGTCTGGCCGACCCGATCCCGATTCTGCGCAGCCTGCACGACGGCAACGAGCGCAATCTGATTGTGCTCACGCAGCCGGAAAGCTACCGCAAGACGCTGACGCGCGGCGTGGAGCTGACCGCAAAGTGGCTGAAGCGCAAATATCCGGCGATGCCCAAGGTGCTGCTTGAGCGTGCCAAGCACTACAACGAGACAGTCTGCTTCTGTCACCGTCTTGCGGAGAACAAACCGCAGGACACCGTGCTCCTTCAGCCCGAAAAATCGCTGAACAGCTTTGAAAAAGACGTGAAAAAGCTGGAATGGGGGTACGAAATGGGGTATAATATGACATGTGCCCGGATGGAGCAGATCAAAAATCTGTTCCGCTGACGGGTTTTGGTAAAAGAGAAATATTTTAGGGGGAATGAAAAAACGATGCAAAGCAACAGAATCATTCAGGTAGAGGAAAAGGTGCCGCCGCGCCTGCTCGTGCCGCTGTCCATCCAGCATATGTTTGCGATGTTCGGCGCGTCCGTGCTCGTGCCGTTCATCTTCCATATGAACCCGGCGATCGTGCTGTTTATGAACGGTATCGGCACGCTGCTGTTCATCCTCATCACCAAGGGCAAGGCGCCCGCATACCTCGGCTCGTCGTTCGCATTTATCGCTCCGGCGACCATCGTAATCCAGAACTGGGGCTATCAGTACGCGCTCGGCGGCTTTGTTGTCGTAGGTGCGTGCGGCTGTGTGCTCGCGTTCATTATCTATAAGTGTGGCACGGACTGGATCAACGTCGTTCTGCCGCCCGCAGCCATGGGCCCGGTCGTTGCGCTGATCGGCTTGGAGCTGGCAGGCTCTGCGGCTTCTACCGGCTGCATTGTCGGTGACAGCGTCACCACCGGAACGGTTGTCACCTTCCTTGTAACGCTGGCCGTTGCGGTATTCGGCAGCGTGCTGTTCCGCGGCTTCTTCTCGACTATCCCGATTCTGATCGCCATTATCTGCGGCTATATTGCGGGTGTGTTCACCGGTGTTATCAAAACCCAGACCATCATTGATGCGCTGCACACCAGCTTTATCTCCATTCCGAATTTCCAGACCCCGAAGTTTGACATCAACGCGATCCTGATCATTCTTCCGGTCCTTCTGGTTATCGCAAACGAGCATATCGGTCATCAGCTCGTCACCGGCAAGGTCATCGGCCGTGATCTGCTCAAGGATCCCGGCCTGCACCGTTCGCTGTTCGCGGATAACTTCTCGACCATGATCTCCGGCTTTATCGGCTCGGTGCCGACCACTACCTACGGCGAAAACATCGGCGTTATGGCGATCACCAAGGTGTACTCCGTGCGCGTGATCGGCGGCGCGGCTGTGCTGAGTATCATCTGTTCGTTCGTTGGTCCGCTGGCGGCGCTTATCCAGACCATTCCGGGTCCGGTCATCGGCGGTATCTCGTTCCTGCTGTACGGCATGATCGGCACCTCCGGTCTGCGTATTCTGGTTGATAATCATGTGGATTACAGCAAGAACCGCAACATGATCCTGACCTCGGTCATTTTCGTTACCGGCCTGTCCGGCGTGACGCTGGCGCTGGGCGATGTATCGCTCTCCGGTATGACCCTCGCCGCTATCGTCGGCATGATCATGAGCCTTGTGTTCTATGCGTTCGATAAGTTCCATCTGTCGAATGATGCGTAAACGAATCGAAAAAGCGTCTGCGTGAGCAGACGCTTTTTTATTATGAAAATCATGAAACAGGTGCGGAATCGGACGGATCAGCTTGTGCAATCGCTTCCAGATGGAGCAGGGTTTGATTTAACATATTTAACTGTGCCGGTCCGATCGACGTCAGAGCAAATGGAAGCGATGGAATAGCAGAGAAACGCTTCCGAATCTTGATATCGGTATCGCAGCCTGCATATGAAATGCTGAATTTAGTCTCGGTTTCAAAGATATTTCCTAATATGCCGGAGGTCTGAAGGTTTTTCCACAGTTCAGATACCGCAGTATGATTAGAAAAGTCTAATTCTATATATGGATGATTGGGATTCTTGATTTGAATAACGATTGCTAATTTGTCATAGACCGTTTGCCCGGCGGCATGCTGTTCGGCGGTGCCTTGAGAAATGCCGCCTTTCGGTTTCCTCTGCGTATAGGCGTGCGCGGAAGTAATGAGCTGTGCCTGGAGAATATCGGAGTAGGGGAGAGAAAAACACTCAAATGCTTCTAACGGGTGGGCATTTGTGCATTGAAGGGCATGTAATTCCGGCAAATCCTTTGTTTTATAATAGAGTAATTGCTGATTGGCACTGTCCAGAATAATACCTTGCGAACCGGAAAAATTGATACGGCATCGATCAATAACAGCATGGGAGGGGCATGTAATTTCTATGCTCCAGTCACATTTGCTGCCCTGTGTCTGCAAATGCTGGTATAAGGCGGTATAAGCTGCTTCTAACCATTTAGGTAAGTCTCGATTAAACAGATGTACAACATCCTGTCGTGCCTCGTCATGAAGCCACTTGTTGGATAGTATGGAACGAAGGGCAGCATAGATTCCCCGGAGTATGAGAGCTATGATCAGACATACTAAGAGCGTTAGTAAGATTACCATGTACAGTCCTCCTATTATCTTCTTTAGTATAGCTGGAAGAAATATGTATGTCAATTAAAAATATCATAATGATATCGTAATATCATCGTGATTAGCATACCCTATAATAAGGTGATAGCATGCTGATTATAGGGGAACGAATTAAAATGCTGCGGGAGAGCCACAACATCTCACAGGCCGCGCTGGCAAAGCGGCTGGGCATCACACGGTCGAGCGTAAATGCGTGGGAATTGGGCCTGAATGTACCGAGTACGCAGTATATTATCGAATTATCCGAGATTTTCAAGGTATCGACAGACTATCTGCTGTGTGTTGCAAAAACGCAGACACTGGATTTAACAGGTCTGGACGAGGAGGATATCGCCGTTCTGTATGCGCTGGCGACCCATCTGCGCAGAAAGAACCGCGAAATGAAATTATAAAAATAATTTGAAAAGTGTCTGCTCATGCAGATGCTTTTTATTATCCCATTGTTGAAAACCGGAAATCCGTACTATATAATTGTAAATATTCTGACAGATAACGGAGAAAACACAATGCAGAACGAAAAAACATCCGTTTTGGTGCTCGCACAGTGCGATTTGACCATGCGTGAGACGTTAAATACCCGATTCGGTACGCGGTGCGCGTTCACGTTCGCGGAGAACGGCGAACACCCGACCGCCGAGCAGCTTCGCGCGGCTGCGGTTATTTTCGGCGAGCCGAGTGAAGCCCAGCTGGCGCAGACCGAAAACCTGCGTCTGCTGCAGCTGACCTGGGCGGGCGCGGACAAGTACACGCGCATGGAAAATCTGCCGCGGAGCGTGGTGCTGGCGAATGCATCCGGTGCGTTCGGCACGATCATCGCGGAGTACGCGATTGGCAGTCTGGTGGCGCTGTACCGCTCGTTTGGACGGTACTGGAGCAACAAACAGGCGCATATCTGGCAAAAATACGACCATGCGGAGACGATTTCCGGCAAGACCGCACTTGTACTCGGCATGGGCGACATCGGCGCGAATGTGGCCCGCCGATTGAAAGTTTTCGGCGCAGCTGTGCTTGGCGTGAAGCGCACAGCGGTTTCGGCTGTACCGGCAGACTTCGACGAAGCGCATACACTCGATGCGTTAGACGCTCTGCTCCCGCGGGCGGACATCGTCATTGGCTGTCTTCCGAATACGCACGAGACCGCGGGTCTGCTGACTGCGGAGCGTCTGCACGCGATGAAAGCAGGCGCGGTGCTGGTCAATGTCGGACGCGGCAGTCTGGCGGGGACGGACGATCTGGTGTCGGCTTTGCAGGACGGCCACCTCGGCGGCGCCGCACTCGATGTGTTCGAGACCGAACCGCTTCCGGCGGACTGTCCGCTGTGGGACATGGAGAACGTGCTGCTCACGCCGCATATCGCAGGCCCGAGCTTCGGCGGCAGCGCGGACGTGCAGAACACGATCTGGCATATCTGCATGGACAATCTGGAGCGGTATTTGACCGGAAACCCGCTGAAAAATGTTGTAAACCGGTCGGAGGGATACTGATACGCGTTTCCCGCAGGTATAGCAACAGAGAAAAAACGAGCCGAAAGCCATGCTGTCGGCTCGTTTTTTGGTGCTCAGCAGTTTTTGAAAAGCCAGATGATAAAGTTGATAACCTCTATGCCGAGGAAAATCAGGGCAACCACGCAGATGACAGCCGTTGCCGCCATAAACTGGATGGATGGTTCGCCCAGGCTTTCAATAATCACGCAGGTCAGCGCAATAAACAAGCTGATCATGCACGCCGTATGCAGCGGATGCTGCAGGATCCACTTGCTGATCTGACCGGATTCGTCGGATTTCGGTGCAGGCTCGGTTGTTTTCTGCTCTACGGAGACAGGCCGACGGCCGCCGGACGCATTCGGTGCATTGCGCGCCGCTTCCTGCATGCCCTGCCGGTAGTGCACATAGCCGTCAAGGCCCTTGCCGTAGAAGCCGTAATCGTCTTTTTTCATATGCCATGCCTCCTTTTCATGCTTTGAGTATCGCATATCGGGTGTCCGATAAAACGGACTCAGAAGTGGTTGAACACAAATTTTCCAAATTACTGCTTTTACCATAGCATAACCGGGCGCAAAACACAAGCGGTGAAAATATGTATAAATGCTGGCAATTCCAATTGTGCAAAAGCAATGAAAAAGTTATAAATACACAAAACCGACACCAAATCGACAAAATTTTGTGATAAATATCATTGCAAAAAATGTAAAACAGTGATATGATGTAGGCAAATAAAGTGGCACAAGGGTACCCTTGTGTCTGAGGTACTCGCCCTCAGACACAAAACCTTCCTAAGTACAAATTTTGCGAAGGAAAGGCGAAACGGCACCACTTTTGCCGGAAAAAATAATTTTGAGGAGGATAAACATGAAAAGAAGATTGTTATCGGCTTTTCTCGCTGTGATGATGGTGCTGACCATGGCGCCGGTGGCATTTGCGGCGGATGAAACGAATACAACAAGTGTTGGTTCGTATGAAGATCTGGTCAATGCAATCGCTTCGGCAGAGAATGGCGCTACAATTACGCTGTCGAGCGATATCAATGTAACACAGACAATTGCTGTTAAGGATAAGGCAATTACGCTGAATTTGAACGGCAAGAAACTCTACAATGAAGAGGATTTGTGGGATAAGCCGGATAAAAAGGCAAATAATTGGTCACTGATTTCTGTTCGTGGTACTGGTAATTTGACGATTACCGGCAATGGCACATTGTCTGCGAAGGAAAATGATTGCTATGATGTAGATGTGCAGGATGCAGATGCTTCTGTAACGATTGAAAACGGTACATTTGTAGGTAATATTCATACTGTATATGTAGAACATGGTACTGCTTATATTAAAGGTGGTTCATACTCTATTCAGCAGACATATTATCCAGATGAAACTAAGTCTTATGAATTTGTGCTGAACTGTCTGGATGAGGCACGTCAAGATTACGAAGCTAAGATTTATGTTTCCGGCGGTAGCTTTGAAAAGTTTAACCCGGCAGACTGCAAGGCAGAGGGTGAAGGCACCAATTTCTGCGAAGAGGGTTACACCACGACTCAGAATGGTGACACTTATACTGTTGTTGCAGGTGAGAACGCTGCTGTCGCAAACGCAGGTGCAAATTATAACACGGTAGCAGATGCAATTCGTGAGGCTGGAAATGGCGGCGCGGTTACTCTGCTGAAAGACGTAACAGAAAATGTTGTTATTCCGACTGGCAAGACTGTTACGCTTGACCTGAATGGCAAGAACATCAAGCCGGCAACTGGCTGTGCGATTGTCAATAAGGGCAATTTGACGGTTACGGGCAGTGGTGAAGTACTGGCAAGCCAAACCGAAATGGCGGCTGTTGCCAACTTCCCGGATGCAGTTATTAACTTGAATGGCGGTACTTATCTGTCCAAGTATTGGTATGTACTGAAGAATATGGGAAGTATGACCATTGACGGCGCGGTAACTGTGAAGCCTGCTGACAGCGGTAATGTTTCGAGCCTGATTGATAACGGTTGGTATTATCCTACGGATAAAGTTGCTGGTGAGAGCGTTCCCGCACAGGCGGACAAGGCTTCGCTGACGATTAAGAATGGCGATTTCTCGGGTAAATCCGGTGAAAAAAGTTGTTCGGTCGTTAAAAACGATGACTATGGTGTTCTGAATATTTCCGGTGGTACTTTTGACAGTACTACGAATACCAATGCAACGAATGCGGCAACAATTCTGAATTGGAATATTGCAACGATTTCGGGCGGTATTTTCAAGGGTCAGTATCCGATTTCCAATGGCGCATTTGCGAATGCTGCGGACAAGGGCGAAATTACGATCTCTGGCGGTACGTTCACTGGTAGCAAAACTTTGTTTGGCTATGGTAAAGACGGCAATGGTGTTGGTAAAATTACCATTACTTATGGTAATTTTGCAGCACCAGCGTTTGGTGATTGGGGTAGCGCATATACGATGGAAATCTCCGGCGGCTACTTCACCGTTGACCCGTCCGCTTACTGCGTAACCGGCAAGACTGGCGTTAAAAGCGACAAGGACGGCTATAAGTACAAGGTTGGCACCATCGAAGTCAAGGACGAAAACAAAATCCAGACCGGTGCCAAGGTTGGTGATACTAAGGCTGATGCAAGTGCAATCGCTGAAGATAAGCGCCCGGCTGCAAAGGCTGTCGGTGCAAGCGTAACGTCGACCACGCTGACGGACACCACTCCGATTACGGCAGACGACAAGGCGCAGGCTCTGACTGAACTTGTAAAGAACAAAAAGGTTATTCTGGAGTCGGACGGCACGATTCCGAAGAATACTACCGTTACCGTTGTAAAGAAAACCTATCTGGATGTTACCGTAACTGCATATGATACCACGAGCGATACGGTTTCTATGGACATTGTTCCGAAGTATGACCTGATTGCAGTTGCAAAGAACAGTAATAGTGCGGCAGAGCAGATTGTTCTGAAATCTGCACAGGATGCAAAGGTTGGCTCGACTGAGGTTGAGGTAACTCTGCCGAATAAGTTCAAGGGCAGAAAGGTTTATATCAACCACAATAACGGTGCAAACCTGTATGTTGCAACTGCTAATGAAACCACCGGTAAGGTTAAGTTCACCACCAACGGTTTCAGCCCGTTCACTTTCGCACTGTCCAACCCGAATGTTGTTGCTGAGGTAAACGGCAATGCGTACACCTCTTTCGCTGATGCTGTAAGCGCAGTTCCGGCAAACGGCACTATCGAGATTACCGGCGGTACTTCTCCGTACACCGGCACGGCAAACAAGACGTTTACTGTTAAAAACAGCACATCTGCTGATATTACTGTAAACGGCCAGACGATTAAGCCGACCAAGTCGTATACCTTTAAGTATACTCACTCCTCCGGCAGCTCCTCCGGCGGCTCCTCCTCCGGCAAGACGACCTACAAGGTAACCACCTCGGCGGTCAACAACGGCGGCGTAAACGCTTCTCCGTCCAACGCGGAAAAGGGCGCTACCATTACCATTACCCTGTCCCCGGACAAGGGCTACAAGCTGGATAAGCTGACCGTTACCGACGGCTCCGGCAAGTCCGTTTCCACCGTTAAGAAGAGCGACACCGTTTACACCTTCACCATGCCTGCTTCCGCCGTTACCGTTGGCGTAAGCTACGCAAAGGCGGACGAAACCCCGTCTAAGACCACGTTTAACGACGTTTCCGCGAACGACTGGTTCGCTTCCGCGGTTGATTATGTAACCGGCAAGGGCATGATGAACGGCACCGCAGCGAATACCTTCTCTCCGAAGGCTAATACCACCCGCGGCATGCTGATGACGGTTCTGGCACGCCATGCCGGCGAGGACACCACCGGCGGCTCGGTCTGGTACGAAAAGGGCATGAACTGGGCTAAGGCGAACGGCGTATCCGACGGCACCAACCCGCAGGTGAACATCACCCGCGAGCAGCTGGCAGCTATGCTGTACCGTTACGCACAGAACAAGAAGTATGACGTTTCCGGCGCGAAGAGCCTCGACGGCTATACGGACGCGCAGAGCGTAAGCAGCTATGCTGTTCCGGCGCTCCAGTGGGCGAATGCGGCTGGCGTTGTTAACGGCAAGTCCGGCAGCAAGCTGGACCCGAAGGGCTACGCGACCCGCGCGGAAGTAGCGGCAATGCTCATGCGTTTCTGCGAAAACGTGGAAAAGTAAGCGAAAATGCAATAAAAACCGCACAGCTTCGGCTGTGCGGTTTTCTTTTGCTTGCCAAAGACGCTTTTCTACTGTAAAATGGGAAATAGAGGAGAAGGGGAAAGAGAAAGAAGGAAATCCTATGCCAATCGGAGTAATTGTCAACTGTATCTCGGTGCTGGCCGGCGGCGTGATCGGTTCCGCACTGGGACACGTCCTGCCGAACAGCCTGAAAGAGCATCTGCCGACGCTGTTCGGCATGTGTTCGATCGCTATCGGTATCAATTCCATCATCAAGGCGGTCAGCATGACAGCGGTCGTGCTGGCGATTCTGGTGGGGTTTACCATCGGGCACCTGCTGCACCTTGAGGATTGGGCAAGCCGGTTTTTTCATCGGCTGGTCAAAACCATGCACCTCGGCGGGGATAATATTGATATGGAGTTTTACATCACGGCGGTCGCGCTGTTCTGCTGCTCGGGCTTCGGCTGGTACAGCACGCTGACTGAGGGCATCGCGGGCGATCCGAATCTGCTGTTTGCAAAGTCCGTGCTGGACTTCTTCACTGCGATGATCTTCGCGTCTACGCTCGGCAAGGCCATCTGTGCCATCCCGCTGCCGCAGTGCGTGATTCTCCTGTGCGTGTTTACCGCAGGACGGCTGCTGTCCGGTGCGCTCACACCGGAAATGTTCGCGGATTTGTCCGCGTGCGGCGGCGTGCTGACTATGTCGGCCGGTTTTCGTGTCTCCAAGATCAAATCCGTGCCGCTGGTCGATCTCATGCCCGCGCTGATACTCGTTATGCCGTTCAGCGCACTCTGGACTATGTTGATGGGGTAAATTTGAAGCGGACTCTTTTACGGGTCTGCTTTTCTTTTCCTTGACAATAGTCCTAAATCATACTATAATAGCGTGATACGATTTAGGACTATTGAGGTGCATTATGGATTTTCGCAGACAAATGAACGACTTGTGCGCATGTATTTTTCGACAGGATGAGCTGTACGATATCTGGGCGAAGCACAGCGGCATGAAACCCAGTACAGTAACGGTGCTGTATATGTTAGATCAGTTTTCAGAGATGACACAAGGAGGAATCGCGCAGATGTGTCTGCTGCCCAAGCAGACAATTCATACGGTGGTGCAGGAGCTGGAGCAGGCCGGTTATCTGGAAAAGGTGAGCGTATCCGGCCGCAAGGAAAAGCCGCTGCGCCTGACCGAATCCGGCAAACGCTACACAGCGGATAAGCTGGGCGGTCTGTATCGCGCAGAGGAACGCGCCGCCGCTGCCATGGGCGCTGAGCAGTTCGCCATGATGGTGGAAATGACCCGAAAATTTACCGATTCTTTTGAAAAGGAGATTCGCAATGGAGCAGAATAACGCGCTTGCGCGCAAATTCAACGCCGCATCGCTGCTCCGATTCGCACTGCCGAACATTGCAATGATGATGCTGCTGTCGATGTACACCATCGTGGACGGCATGTTTATTTCGCGGTTTGCCGGCACAACCGCGCTTTCCGCAATCAATATGTCGTATCCGCTCAACTGCCTGCAGATGGCTACCGGCATTATGCTCGGCACGGGCGGCAGCGCTATTATCGCCCGCCGGCAGGGGGAGGGACGCACAGACGAGGCGCGCCGCAACTTCACCATGCTGATTGCAGTTGCGCTGGGTATCGGCCTGATTTTCGCCGTGTTTGGCAATCTGTTTCTGAACCCCATCCTGCGTCTGCTTGGCACGAGTGAGCTGCAGTGGGCAGACTGCCGTATTTACACACGCATTCAGCTGGTGTTTGCACCCATGCTGTTTCTGCAGACTGCCTTCCAGACATTGTTCGTCACCGCAGGCAAGCCGGGCTTGGGTCTGCTGACCTCGGTGGGCGGCGGCATTACAAACGTGGTGCTTGACTGGCTGTTCATGGGCCCGATGAACATGGGCGTTGCCGGTGCGGCGATTGCCACCTGCCTCGGCTATTGCGTGCCGTCCATCGTTGGTTTGGTGTATTTCACTAAAAACCGCACCGGAAGCTTGTACTTTGTGCCCTTCAAATTCGACGGACAGACTCTGCTTGCCGCGTGCGGCAATGGCTCGTCCGAGATGGTCAGCAACATTGCGAACGCCATCACCACATTCGTGTTCAATACGCTGTTCATGCGCTACCGCGGCGAGGACGGCGTAGCCGCCATCACGATTGCAATGTACTTCCAGTTTGTGTTTACGGCGGTGTATTTCGGCTTTTCGATGGGCGTTGCACCGGTTATCAGCTATAAATTCGGCGAGAAAAATATCCCGCAGCTGAGGCATATCTTCCGCATCTGCATAACGTTCGTGCTGGCGTGCTCGCTCGGCACATATTTGCTCTCGTGGCTGACGCTCGAGCCGGCGCTGACCCTGTTTACGCCGCGCGGCAGCAGTGTGTATGGGATTGCCATGCACGGCTTTCCGATTTATGCGGTCAGCTTCCTGCTCATGGGCACGAGTATTTTCGCGTCCTCGCTGTTTACCGCGCTCTCGGATGGTCTCGTGTCTGCGATCATCTCGTTTTCGCGCACGCTTGTGTTCCTCGTGGCGATGCTGCTGCTCCTGCCGCTGATTTTGCAGGAAACCGGCATCTGGCTGGCTGTTCCGGTAGCAGAGGCGCTCGGCGTGATGGTTTCGGTGTTTTTTCTCGTCAAGGGACGGAAAAAGTATCAGTATTAAGGGAAAGAGTGCTGTTGAGGGAACAGCACTCTTTTGTTATATATAGGTGAAATATAACGAATTGTATATAGGATGAAGGTGTAGAGTAAAGGAAAAGCGCGCAAACGGCGGAGCGCTAAGGTCGGCGAACCCTGCGGTGAAGTCTAACATCAGAACACTTCAAACAGGAACGCATTGCATATCTGTACTACAGCAACCGCAGAATCAAGGCAAAGCGAAAGGGCCTGCCGCCTGTAATTCACAGGCAGCAAGCCCTTTCGGTCGCTTGAACAATTTTTGTCTGACTTTTAGAGGTCACTTCAAAAAATGCCTTGCTGTTGTATTTGAGGGAATGAAAAGCATTTGGAGCTGCTTTTCTAATTTAGAATAGAGAGAGGAGAAAGAAATTCTAAGAAGAATTACTCGCCGACCTTGACGAACACGCCGCCAGCCTGGCAGGACTCGGTAGCAGCCTTAGCCATGAGAACCGGACGC
>NZ_QUJR01000010.1:7837-133920 GCF_003480945.1 Butyricicoccus sp. AM27-36 | reverse complement strand
GCACATCGTTGTTTAATTTACAAGGTACAATCTGCTGTTTTTAAAGAGTTTTCACAACTTTTCGTCGTTCTTAACCGCTCATCAACAGCTTATTTAGTATATCAAAACCAGAAGCGTTTGTCAAGAACTTTTTTCGATTTATTTTTCAATCAATTTTCGTTCATCGACTCGATTCTATTTTGACCGCTGTCGAAACAGCTTATTCAGAATACCAAACTTTTCACCGTTTGTCAAGAACTTTTTTCAAATTCTTTTTGGTACGCTGAACCGCTGTTTGAAAACAGCCTATTTAGAATACCATCGTCCCCCTGTTTTGTCAATAACTATTTTTCATTTTTCTGCATTTTATGCAAACCCTTGAGATACCGCCGTAAATCTGCTATACTGAATATATTATATAAAGATTTGTGAAGAGAAAAAGGAGGTGTCGGCTTGCCTATCAAGATAGCCGACAGTCTGCCGGCACGCGCCGTATTGGAAAGCGAAAACATTTTCGTTATGACCGAACACCGTGCCGCGACACAGGACATTCGTCCTCTTCGCATCGGTTTGCTCAACCTGATGCCATTGAAAATCATTACCGAAACCCAGATCCTGCGCTGTTTATCCAACACGCCGATCCAGATCGAGGTCGATCTGATCCAGACCGAAACGTACCATTCCAAAAATACGCCGGAGGATCATCTTCTCACCTTCTACAAGACGTTCGACGATATCCGCGACCAGAAATATGACGGTTTTATCATCACCGGTGCGCCGGTAGAGACCATGCCGTTTGAGGAAGTCGAATACTGGAAGGAACTGACCGAGATCATGGACTGGACTAAAACGCACGTTCATTCCACGCTGCACATCTGCTGGGGGGCGCAGGCCGGTCTGTATTATCACTACGGTATTCCGAAGTACATGCTGCCCGAAAAAATGTCCGGTATTTTCAAGCACCATGTTCTGCTGCCGAAGGAGCCGCTGCTGCGCGGCTTTGATGATATCTTCTGCGCACCGCACTCGCGCCACACCGAGGTGCGTGCCGCCGACATCCGCAAAAACGATCGTCTGACCATTCTCGCGGAGTCGCACGAAGCCGGTGTGCACATCGTAGAGGCAATGAACGGCCGTCAGATCTTTGTGCTGGGCCACGGCGAGTACGACGCCGACACGCTCAAAAAGGAGTATGAGCGTGATCTGGCTAAAGGCATGAACCCGGAGTTGCCGCGTCATTACTTCCGCAACGATGATCCCAACGAGGACGTACTGGTGACCTGGAAGGCACATGCCAACCTGTTTTACACGAACTGGGTCAACTACTATGTTTACCAGACCACGCCGTATTATCTGGACAAAATGTAAGCAAAAAGCCGCTCTCCGACCGGAGAACGGCTTTTTTGACGCACAGAAAAGGGAGCGCCCGCTCTGGCACTCCCTTTTTGTCATTCTTCTTCTCGTGCTTCGTCCGCCATGCCGACCAGATGGCACAGTGTCATCAGGCTGTCCGACAGATGCACGTTTTCGACCGGAACGCCCAGTCCCTCCAAATGAAGGTCCTCGCCGGTGAAATTCCACAGACCGC
This sequence comes from Butyricicoccus sp. AM27-36, assembly GCF_003480945.1. Classification (NCBI taxonomy): domain Bacteria; kingdom Bacillati; phylum Bacillota; class Clostridia; order Eubacteriales; family Butyricicoccaceae; genus Butyricicoccus; species Butyricicoccus sp. AM27-36. The sequence goes on along the minus strand of NZ_QUJR01000010.1, from coordinate 132,353 downwards.
GGATACCGCGCTCTACCAGACCGTGTGCGATACGCGGAGCATCTCCGCGCGGAATGGTGAGCACCGCCACATCCGGCTTGTTGCGCTCAATAAACTCCGCAAGCGTATCCGCGCTGCGTACCTCATGGCCGCCAAAGCGCTGACCGATGAGCTGCGGATTTGCGTCAAACGCACACAGCAGCTCAAAGCCGCTGGCAGAAAAGTTAAAGTTATTAAGCAGTGCACGACCGAGGTTGCCGGCACCCAGCAGAATCGCCGTGCGGCCGGTCCGCAGACCCATGATCGCACCCAGCTCCTCCTGCAGTTTGTCGATATTATAGCCGTAGCCCTGCTGACCAAAGCCGCCGAAGCAGTTAAAGTCCTGACGAATCTGCGAAGCGGTCAGTCCCATGCGCTCTGCCAGTGCTTTGGAGGAGATACGCTGCTCCCCTTCAGCCTTCAGCTCACAAATATTCCGATAATAGCGAGGCAATCGCTGAATTACCGCTTTGGAAACCTCTTGCTTGCGTTCCACAGAACCTCTCCCTCTCTCAAATTCTATTCTCGTGTAAATTACAGCTTAGCGATGGTATCCAGCACATAGTCGGTAAATTCCTGCGCAGTTGCACCGGTATCACGACCGGTAACAACAACCTTGCGCTCCTCTACCATGCAGATATCAAGTGCGCGGTCGAGCTTCTTTGCCAGTTCGATTTCACCGATGTGCTCAAGCAGCATAACGGCTGCACGCAGTACGGAGGACGGATCCGCGTACTTTGCGCGGCCTTCCTGTACCATACGCGGCGCAGAGCCATGAATTGCCTCGAACATCGCATAGCGCTTGCCGATATTGGCAGAGCCTGCCGTACCGACACCGCCCTGAATCTCAGCGGCCTCGTCGGTGATGATGTCGCCGTACAGGTTCGGCAGTACAACGACCTTAAAGTCGCGGCGGCGCTTGTCGTCGAGCAGCTTTGCGGTCATGATGTCGATGTACCAGTCATCAAACTGTACTTCCGGATACTCCTTGGCTACCTTCTGGCAGGTATCGAGGAACTTGCCGTCGGTGGTTTTGATGATATTCGCCTTGGTGACGCAGGAAACGCGGTTCTTGCCGGTCTTGCGTGCATAGTCGAAGGCCAGACGAGCGATACGCTCGCAGCCCTGCGAGGTAGCTACGGTAAAGTCGATGAACAGATCGTCATCAATCTGTACGCCCTGAGAGCCGACAGCGTAGCCGCCCTCGGTGTTCTCGCGGTAGAACGTCCAGTCGATACCCAGCTCCGGCACCTTTACCGGGCGCACGTTGGCAAACAGGTCGAGAGCCTTGCGCATTGCAACGTTTGCGGACTCTACGTTCGGCCACGGATCGCCCTTGCGCGGGGTCGTGGTGGGGCCCTTCAGGATAACGTGGCACTTCTTCAGCTCTTCCATAACGTCGGGCGGGATAGCACAGCCGAGCTCGGCACGGCGCTCGATGGTCAGACCGTCGATCACGCGGAACTCTACCTTACCGGCCTTTACCTTGTCCGCCAGCAGAACCTCCAGCGCGTGCTGGGCCATGCCGGTGATCATCGGACCGATGCCGTCGCCGCCGCACACGCCGATGATCAGCTTGTCCAGCTTGGAGTAATCAATAAAATCGTCCTGCGCCTTCATATCCATGATACGCTTGCGCTGGCTCTCTACAACTGCCTCAAATTTATCCAGAACAGACTGGTCGATAGACATGGTTTTGTCCTCCTACACCATTGATATTATTTTAACAAAAGAAAATATGGCTGTCAAGTCCGACCGGAGAACCCGCCTGGCTCTCCGGTCGGCATAACGTCTTGACTTACTTGCTCTGCTGACGTGCGTACAGCAGCGTGCCGCCTGCAAGCAGTGCGTGACGCTGGCGCTCGGAAACCTCACAGTCGGCCTTGAAGGTCTTGCCGCCGCAAACAACGGTGACCTGCTTGCCGTTTTTCACTTCCTCGAGCACGTTCGGCAGAGAGATTTCATCCAGCAGATTGATTGCATCGTAGTCCGCCGGATCGGCAAAGGTCAGCGGGATGATACCGGAGTTGACCAGATTTGCCTTGTGAATTCGTGCGAAGGACTTGCACAGTACGGCCTTTACGCCCAGATACAGCGGAACGAGCGCTGCATGCTCACGGGACGAGCCCTGACCGTAGTTTGCGCCGCCGACAATCACGCCGCCGCCCTGCTCCTTGCAGCGGGACGGGAACTCCGGATCGACGTTGATAAAGCAGTAGTTGGAGTAGTACGGCACGTTCGAGCGGTACGGCAGCAGCTTTGCGCCGGCCGGCAGGATGTGGTCGGTGGTGATGTTGTCCTCAGTCTTGAGAACAACCTTGCCGGTGTAGGATGCCTCGAGCGCCTTGCCCAGCGGGAAGGGCTTGATGTTCGGGCCGCGAACGACCTCAACCTCAGCCGGATTCTCGGCCGGCTTTACGATCATGTTGTCGTTGATGGTGAAATGCTCAGGCATTTCGATCTGCGGCATCTCGCCGAGGGTACGCGGATCGGTCAGCACACCGGTCAGTGCAGACGCTGCTGCAACCTCCGGCGATACGAGGAAGATCTGTGCATCCTGGGTGCCGGAACGGCCCTCAAAGTTGCGGTTAAAGGTACGCAGCGATACGCCGCCGGACTCTGGCGACTGGCCCATGCCGATGCAGGGACCGCAGGCGCATTCGAGGATACGAGCGCCTGCAGAGATGATATCTGCCAGAGCGCCGTTCTGCGCCAGCATATTGAATACCTGCTTGGAGCCGGGGCTGATGGTCAGAGAAACCTCCGGGCTTACGGTCTTGCCCTTGAGGATGGAAGCAACCTTCATCATGTCGTAGTAAGACGAGTTGGTGCACGAACCGATGCAGCACTGGTTTACCTTGATCTCGCCGATCTCGGATACCTTTTTGACGTTATCCGGCATGTGCGGCATAGCTGCCAGCGGCTCGAGCGCGGACAGGTCTACGGTGTACTCCTCGTCATACTCTGCGTCCGGGTCGGAGGACAGCGGTACCCATACGTCGCCGCGGCCCTGTGCTTCGAGGAACTTCTTGGTTGCCTCGTCGGACGGGAAGATCGAGGTGGTAGCACCCAGCTCAGCGCCCATATTGGTGATGGTGGCGCGCTCCGGTACGGACAGGGTCTTTACGCCCTCGCCTGCGTACTCTACGATCTTGCCGACGCCGCCCTTGACGGTCATCTGGCGCAGTACGTCCAGAATAACGTCCTTCGCAGATACCCACGGAGACAGCTTGCCGGTCAGATTGACGCGGACCATCTTCGGCATCGGAATGTAGTACGCCCCGCCGCCCATAGCGACTGCAACGTCCAGACCGCCGGCACCGAACGCCAGCATGCCGATGCCGCCGCCGGTCGGCGTATGGCTGTCCGAGCCGATCAGGGTCTTGCCCGGTGCGCCGAAGCGCTCCAGATGCACCTGATGGCAGATGCCGTTGCCTGCCTTCGAGTAGTAGATACCGTGCTTCTTAGCGACAGAACCGATATATTTGTGGTCGTCCGCATTCTCGAAGCCGGACTGCAGGGTATTGTGGTCAATGTAAGCGACCGAACGCTCGGTCTTGACCTGATCGACGCCCATCGCCTCAAACTGGAGATAAGCCATCGTGCCGGTGGCATCCTGCGTCAGCGTCTGATCGATCTTAAGGCCGATCTCCTGACCCAGTGCCATTTCGCCGTCTACCAAGTGCGCTTTCAAAATCTTCTGCGCGATTGTCATACCCATGTGTGTTTCCTTCGCTCCTTTATGTCCCGACGCGAAAGTCTTTCGCTTTCGCGCCCCATTCTCGTCAGAATGGGTGGTTGCGGCTTCCACAGCCTTCTCCACGGTGCAGCTTGCACCGTGCCCCAAAAAACAAAAATAGAAGTGGTGTTCGCATACACGAAACCACTTCTATTTTACAACATTCTATCGGTTTTGCAAAGCACTTTTCACCGCAGTGATTTGAAAAAGTTAAAGCCTTTTTCTGCGTTTTTTCAGCAGAATTACTGTTTTCGGCAGAAAGTCACTTGTATTTGTCGAAAAAGCGGTTTCGCAGCAGTTCAACTCACTTGTTCTCCTGCCATGTACCTTCCTCGGTCACTTCGATGACGCTGCTGGTCATATCCAGCTTGCGGTTTTCAAACGCTTCGCGGTTGTTCTCGTAGATGAGACGCAGACCCTCGAGCGTCAGGTTTGGGTCCACATCGTCGATGAGGTCGCAGTATTCCGCCATCATGCGGCCCATGCCGCCGGTAGCGACTACTCTTGCCTTGCCGCCCAGTTCTTTCTGGATATCCGTGATGATGCCGGTCAGCGCGCCGACATAGCCGCGCACCGCACCGGACTGCATGGACTGCACAGTGGTCTTGCCGATGGCATTCTCCGGCCGCTCAATGTCCACGCGCGGCAGCTTGGAGGCCTTGAGGAACAGCGCTTCCATCGCCACCTTCAGACCCGGGAAAATCGCGCCGCCCTGATATGCGCCGTTCTCGTCGATGGCATCAAAGGTGGTTGCCGTGCCGATATCCACGATGATGAGCGGCTTGCCGTACTTGCGAACCGCAGAAACCGCGTTGACCAGTCGGTCCGCGCCGACCTCGCGCGGGTTGGCATAGCAATTTTCAATGCCGATATCCGCATCGCGGCCTGCAATGACCGGCTGCACGAACAGATACTTGCGGATGGCGTTAATGAGCGTGTACATCACCGGCGGCACTACGGACGCGATAACGACCGCAGTCGTATCCGCACAGGCGATATCGTGAAAGTGATAATACTGCGCGATCAACATGCCCAGCTCATCCGAGGTGCGCTCGGAATTGGTGGAAATGCGGAACGAGCCGCGCAGCTTGTCTCCGTCATATAAACCGAACACCATGTTGGTGTTGCCTACGTCGATTGCTAAAAGCATAATGTTCTCCTAATTTTCTATTTCTCTTACAGACTCTCTTTTCGCAGCAGACTGCCGTCCTCATCGACTAGCTCGAGCAGCGTAGTCCGTCCGTTCTCGACAGTCAGCCGAGCATAGCTGGCCGGGCCGCCGCGCGGCAGGCTGATGCTGCCCGGATTGCACACCCAGAGTCCGTTCTCCCGCTCGAGCATCATGCGGTGCGTATGCCCGAAAAAAGCAAGCGCGCAGTGCTCCTCGTAAGCCCGCTGCGGCACAATGCCGCTCGACAGCATGCCGACACGCTCACGGTGGCCGTGCGTGATATAAATCCGCACGCCGCCCGGTGTCACAACCGCATTCAGCGGCACATCGGGATCAAAATCGTTGTTGCCCCGCACGCGGTAGATCGGCATGGCCGGGAACACGCGCTCGATCTCGCGAGCATCCTCGGCATGATCGCCTAAGTGAATGACCGCATCCGGTTCTTCCCTGTCTACCGCAAAGGCCATTGCCATGTTATAGCCGTGGGAATCTGCAAATATCAGCACTTTCATGTTGTTCCCTCTCTCTGCGCCGCACATATAGCTGTATTTTACACCGAGTATCCCGCGATGTAAAGTAATTTTCTTGCGATCAGCCACAATTTATTTCCCTGTGCACACACTTCTCCCCCCGGCGGCATATACTGTCATGAAACAACTTCTTATGAGAGAGGACGGGACGCGAATGAATCAGAACGAACTGCTCCGCAGACTTGCGGCACAGGCCGGTGGAGACGCGGCGCTCGAACGGCTTTCCGGTGCGCTCGGCACCGCAGACGGCAGGCGTGCGGTCGAGCAGCTGTCCGCACAGCATGCCGCTGAGCTGGAACAGGCCGCAAAAGCCGCGCAAAGAGGTGACATGCGCAGCGCAGCACAGGCAGCGCAAAAACTCATGCAGACACCCGAGGGTGCGCGGCTTGCCGCTCAGCTTCGGCACATTTTCGGCAAATAAGGAGGCGTTTGGATGGAAAATGATATGCTTTCCTCGCTGCTGAACGACCCGGAGACACTGCAGAACGCGATGAAAACCGTGTCCGACCTGCTCGGCGGTCAGCCGTCCGCACAGGCAGAGCCGCAGAGCACCTACGATCCGGCCTCCGAAATGATGCAGAAGGCGCTTCCGGTCATCGGCGCGATCGCGCAGAGCGGGCAGAATGCCGTAAAACCGGAAAAACGTGCACTGCTCGGTGCGCTCAAGCCGTTCGTTGCCGAGGAGGTCTCCGGCCAGTTCGACCGTGCCCTCCGTCTGGTCAGCATGGCGCGGATGGCGCGCGCGGCACTCGGACAGGTGAACCGCTCTGCAGACGATACCGCGCCGCGAGCCTTATAGGAGGTGCTGACCCATGTATAACCGCTATCTTGCTGCCGCAGAGCAGACCGCACCGGAAACAAACGAACCGCCGCAGAGCAGCACCTTTTCCGGTCTCGGACGCACGCTGAATGAGCGTCTGCAGGGTGTCCGGCTGGACATGGATACTATGATCGCCCTGCTCATCGTGTGGTTCCTGCTGATGGACGATGACGGCGTGGTGGATTGGGAACAATTTCTGCTCACCGCCGCCCTGCTCCTGTTTGGGCTGTGAGTACATGAAAAAAACTGCCGCACGGTTGATGTGCAGCAGTTTTTTATTGCATTCGCGTGCAATAATTGAGAATGAGCGCTATCCTTGCGCGGCTCTGTCCGCGCTGCCGAGATTTCTTGCAATACGGCAAGTATTGCAAGAAACCGCGCCTCATCAGTACGCAGAATTTATTCGCAAACCGCTCTTGTTCCATTATGCGGTATTGCCTAAATCCGCGCCTTCGGCGCGCACATTCATTTTCCATTCTCCATTTTCCAATTACAAAATAGGTCCCGAGCCATCATCCTTCTCCTTGGTGATGGACTTGATCACAACAGTATAGCTGTCGCCCTCCTCGGTGGTGACATCCACCCGGTCTCCGACCTTTTTGCCGAGCACCGCCTTACCGAGCGGTGCCTTGCAGCTGATTCTGCCGTTCAGCGGATCACACCGCACGGTCGTTACCACCTGAATGGTATCCGTGTCATCATCGTCCTCAAACAGCAGTTCCACCTTATCGAACAGACCGACCTCATCCGCGCCTGCCTTATCCTCAATCACATGCGCGGATTTAATCATGCGCTCCAGATAGCGGATGCGGCTGCGGTTGCGGTTCTGCGCCTGCTTGGCGGCTTTGTATTCAAAATTTTCACTCAGGTCACCGAACGCGCGTGTGCGCTTGACCTCCTCGATCAGCTCGGGCATCAGCTCCAGCTTGCGGTGGTCCAGTTCCTTCTGCATCATTTCAATGTCCTGTGCGGTCAGATCGTCATGCATAGCTTTTCATTTCCTTTCATGCTTCCATGCTCATGCCTTAGATTATATGCTGTTTGACGGAATTTTGCAACGCCTGTCCTCCCGTCAAATTTCCGCATGGTTAAATTCGCATGATAACCGCGCAGAATGTTCAACATTTTGCACAATTTTCTATTTTTCTGCCATTTTGATTTGCTGTATCGTTTTCTATATGATATACTGTTGCTATACACCTGTACACCACAAAGCAGGGTGCCGACGTTTTCCGTTGGCCGCCCTGCTTTTTTGCTGTGTAAGGGAGAATCACAAAAAGGGGAATAAAAACATCATGGGAACTGCATTTTTGCGGCAGCTTCAGCAGGAATTCAAGGGCTATAACGGGCAGAAGCTGGCCAAGGACCTGATGGCTGGTCTGACCGTTGCGGCAGTGGCGCTGCCTCTGGCACTGGCGTTCGGCGTATCGGCCGGTGCAACAGCGGCCTGCGGCCTGGTTACGGCGATTGTTGCCGGTCTTATCATCTCGGCGCTGACCGGCGGCTATTATCAGATTTCCGGTCCGACCGGTGCGATGGCAGCCATTCTCGGCTCGCTGATCGCAACCTACGGCATGCAGGGCATGTTCGTGGCAACCTTTCTCGCCGGTGCGCTGCTCATCCTTGCGGCTGTGCTGCATCTCGGCAACCTGACCGCCTTCGTACCCGCGCCGGTTATCACCGGTTTTACCTCGGGTATTGCGGTCATCATCGCGATGGGTCAGATCGACAACTTCTTCGGCACGCACTCGGAAGGGGCCAGTGCGATTGCGAAGATCATCTCGTATAAGGATCTCGGCTTTCATCCGGATATTGCTACCACACTGATTGCGCTTTTTGTCGTTCTTCTGATGGTGTTCTTCCCGAAAAAGTGGAACGCGGTCGTACCGGCCTCGCTTATCGGCATTATCATCGCAACTGCGGCAACGATGATTCTGAAGCTCGATATAGCAACCGTCGGCGAGATTCCGAAAACGCTCATGCTGCCGGATCGTCTGTCTCCGGCACAGATTGACTGGAACACGGTTCCTGCTCTGCTGGCGCCGGCATTCTCCATCGCGGTGCTGAACATGCTCGAAAGCCTGCTGTGCGGTGCGTCTGCCGGCCGCGCGACCGGCGTCAAGCTCAACAACGATCAGGAGCTGTTCGCACAGGGCGTCGGCAACATGGTGCTGCCGATGTTCGGCGGCATTCCGGCGACTGCCGCTCTGGCGCGTACCTCGGTAGCGGTTCGCTCGGGTGCGCAGACCCGTCTGACCGGCATCTTCCATGCGGTCGGTCTGCTGATCATGATGTTTCTGCTCGCGCCGGTCATTCAGAATGTGCCGCTGGCCGGTCTGGCAGGCGTGCTGATGGTCACTGCATGGCGCATGAACGAGTGGCACGCCATCAAGTACATGTTCAGCCACCGTTTCAAGGGTGCCATGGCGAAATTTATCGTCACCATGATCTGCACCATCGTATTCGATCTGACGGTTGCGATCGTAGTCGGCGTCGGTCTCGGTCTGATCCTGATGGTTGCCCGTCTGTCCAAGCTGCAGATCAACTACGAGCGTGTTGACATGTCCCGTATCAAGAACAACGACGAGGCGCTGAGTGAACGTTACCGCAACGCAATGGTCTCTTACATCACCGGTCCGCTGATCTTCGCCAACATCGATACCATCGAGCAGCTGACCGAGCGTGTCGGCACCTGTGATACGCTGCTGCTGTCCATGCGCGGCGTGCCGTATATTGATATTTCGGCGGCACAGGCGCTGATGGATATTCTTCGTTCGCTGCACGAAAACGGCGTGGATATCGTACTGTGCGGCCTGCCGAGCAGTGCCATGAATATGATGCATCGCTCCGGTATTTATGATATGGTCGGTGAACAGGGCTTCTACTGGAGTGTGGAACGTGCTCTGCTGGACCTTCGTCCGCATATCGCCAAAAAGTAACAATGCACAAGGCGTATGTTTGAGGCATGCGCCTTTTCTTTTATGGATATTGCATAAATTCTTTTCACAGTTTTAATGCAATATAACGAAATTGCGTCTTGCGTTTTTTCTGAAATGCGCTATACTAATATCGTAATCAGAAAGAACAGAAAAAATGTTAGCAGCACCGTCAGAAGACGGATTAAAGGAGGCTCATTATCATGACTAAGAAGAATTACATCCGCACGCTCGGTACGATCGCTGAATCCATGTTTATGCAGAACCCCAGCTACTCCTGGAGAGGCAGCACGGCTTGCCGCGATTTCTCCAAGACCCGCAAGTAAAATAAACAATAGAAAGACCGCTGTATGATTGTACAGCGGTCTGAGGCTGTCGAAAAACTAACGTTTTCCGAGCAGCCTCTCGATCGAAACCACGCTTTCGATCGAATTTCGAAGAAAAACCGCGCCTTGCAGGCACATTTTTTCTTCCCTTGTATAAATTCCGAGGTACACGCCCCCGGAATTTATGAATTTGCTCCGCAAATTCTATTTTATGCGTGCTGCCGCACAAAGCACAAGAGTTGAAATGCTGCTTTTTCGACAGACTGAGACCGCTGTATGATTGTACAGCGGTCTTTTTCCGGTTTGCGCGGTGGAAACACCACGGATTCCCCGTTCGGGCACTTGACAAAAGCCCGTCAGACCTTTACAATAATACTGTTGTCTGCAGGGTTAGTTCATCGGTAGAACGGTCGCTTCCCAAGCCACAGAGGCGGGTTCGATTCCCGTACCCTGCTCCAAAAAACACAGCCATCCAAATGGATGGCTGTGTTTTTTCATATAACGGGCGCCGAATCAAACGCACGGTTTCGCCCGAAGAGCAAGAGAAGCTCCCCAGAGAGACCCGTGTCACGCCGCTCATTGATGCGAAAGCTGTCCTCGGCTCTATGTACTTAGCCCTTGCGGATATCCTTAATGAGCTTTTCCTTCTCCTTGGCTTCCTTCTTTTCTTCCTTGAGGCGCTTTTTCTCCGACTCGTATTCCTTGCTCGGACACTTGCCGCAGTAATGAACCTCATATCGCTCGATACAGTCCTTGATCACCTTGACTGCCACCGAACGCGTCAGCGCGTCCGACGTTGCGGTGTACTTATGTTCCAGACTCTTGTAAATCTCGAAGAAATGCGCGATCTCGTTGCCGTGATGCGGCGGCAGCTGGTCGATATCATGATAATAGTTCCAGTTCGGGTCCTCGAACGGAATGGCGATGATCTTATCGTCGATCTCGTCATCATCAATCATGCGGATCACGCCGATCGGATAGCAGTCCACCTCGACCATCGGGTCAAGCGTTTCACTGCACAGCACGAGCACATCCAGCGGATCGCCGTCACCCGCATAAGTGCGCGGAATAAAGCCGTAATTGGCCGGATAATGCGTTGAAGTATACAGAATACGATCCAGCCGCAGCAGACCGGTCTGCTTGTCCAGCTCATACTTTTTCTTGCTGCCTGCCGGAATTTCAATGACTGCCGTAAAGCTCTCCGGCGTTACGCGACTCGGATCAATGTCATGCCAGATGTTGATCATATCTGATTTTCTCCCTCTTTCTTCTTATTTTATATCCACAGTATAACAGACCTTTTCATTTCCCGCAAGACCTGCGGAGGAAAGAAACTTTTTACGCATTTTACATGAAACGCATTGTTCCTTTACAAAAGCGCAGTATAATAGTAACGATAGAATGACGGCGTATGCCACCACGAAGGGGGACATGATATGACACAGAAGATTTGGGAGCAGGGCTACACCCAGAACCGTGAGCTTTCGTGGCTGCAGTTCAACGCCCGCGTGCTCGCCGAGGCGGAGGATGAGAACGTGCCTCTGCTCGAGCGTTTCAAATTCCTCGCAATCTTTACCAGTAATCTGGATGAGTTCTTCATGATCCGCGTCGGCAGCCTGTGCGACATGGCCGCCGTGGACAAGGAGCATACCGACAGCAAATCCGGTCTGACCGCCAAAGAGCAGCTGCATCTGATCTACAAGGCGGTTGAGCCGCTCTATGCACGTCGTGACGCGGCGTTCTCCGATGTGGACAGCAAACTGAGTGCGATTGGTCTGCGCCGACTGACAATGGATTCGCTTGCGCCGGACGAACAGAAATACATCAAGCGGTATTTCAAGGATATCATTGCGCCGGTTCTCTCGCCGCAGATTGTGGACTCGCACCATCCATTCCCGCACCTTGAGGGCAAGGTGCTGCATATTGCCGCGCTGCTCAGCCGCAAAAAGACCGAACGGCTCGGTCTGCTGCCCGTGCCCGCATCGCTGCCTCCGGTTGTGTTCCTGCCGGAGACACCGTCGCGCTATATTCTCACCGAGGATATTCTGCTCTCCTACGCTGACCATGTGTTTGAAATGTACGATGTACTTGAAAAGACCGTGCTCTGCGTTACCCGCAATGCGGATATTCAGGTGGATGACGAGACCTTCGGCGTAGAAGGCGGAGATTTTCGCAAAAAGATGGAAAAGCTGCTGCGGCAGCGCCGCCGCATGGCTGTCGTGCGCGTGGAGATCAACCGTCCCATCAGCGACCATTTCAAAGAGCACTTCCGCAGCCGCTTTGAGGTCAGCGATGCACAGATTTTCCTGTCGCGCACAGCACCGCTCAAGCTCGGGTATGCGTTCTCGCTCGGCGAACACCTGCCGGAAAAAAAGCGTGCGTTTCTCAGCGACGCGCCTTTCACGCCGCAGCAGCCGACCATGCTGTCTGCCGGTCAGAGTCTGCTCAAGGCCGCTCTGCAGCGGGATATTCTGCTGTCCTATCCGTATGAGAGCATGGAGCCGTTCCTGCAGATGATTCGTGAGGCGGCAAACGACCCGGCTGTACTGGCGATCCGCATCACGATTTACCGGCTGGCAAGCAAGGCAAAGCTGGTCGAATACCTGTGTGCTGCCGCCGAAAACGGCAAGGACGTTACCGCACTCATCGAGCTGCGCGCGCGCTTTGACGAGCAGAACAACATCGACTGGTCCGAGCGCATGGAAGAAGCCGGCTGCAAGATCATTTACGGCTTTGAGGATTACAAGGTGCACTCCAAGATCTGCCTGATCACCCGCAGAGAACGTGGAGCCGTCCGCCATATTACGCAGGTCGGCACCGGCAACTACAACGAGAAAACCGCCAAGCAGTACACGGACGTGTCGCTCATCACGGCGGATGAACGCATCGGTCAGGACGCAGGCGCGTTCTTCAACAACATGGCGCTCGGCAACCTGTCCGGACACTACAGCCGCCTGTTCGTCGCGCCGACCAGCCTGAAAAACAACATTCTGGCGCTGATGGACGAGCAGATTGCCAAAGGCAAGGACGGCTACATCCTGCTCAAGTTCAATTCGCTGACCGATATTGATGTAATCGCCAAGCTGCGGGAGGCGTCCTGCGCAGGCGTCACAGTCGAGATGATCGTGCGCGGCATCTGCTGCCTGCTGCCCGGTGTGCCGAACTACACCGAGAACATCACAGTGACGAGCATTGTCGGACGTTTTCTTGAGCATTCCCGCATTTATGTGTTCGGCCGCGGTGACAAGGAAAAAATGTATATCTCCTCCGCCGATCTGATGACGCGCAACACCGAACGCCGCGTTGAAATTGCCTGTCCGATTGACGATCCTGCCGTCCGTACCCGCCTGCATGATATTCTCTATGCCATGCAGCACGATACTGTCAAGGCGCGTGTTCTGCAGCCGGATGGCACCTACTGCAAAAAGCCTGCCGTTCAGGACCCCATCTGCGCACAGGATCTGCTTATGCAGCAGGCCATTGAGAACGCCCGCAAGCAGGCCGCACAGCCTGCGCCACATCCGGGTTTCCTCGAGAAGATCCGAAAATGGTTCTCCTGTTCCTAAACAAATGGTCTGTCGAAAGTTTCGTTTTCCCGACAGACTGAAAAAGAGAGGCTTCAAAGCCTCTCTTTTTCTATTTATTCTGCAGCTTTCTTTGCCGTCTTTTTCCCCAGCTTGCCAATCCTCTGATTGATATACGCCGGAACCTCCTTGAGCGGAATACCGAGTGCAACCGAAAGCTCGCTGTTAAGCAGTTCCTCGGCACGCTTGCGGTAGCGCTGATCGACCTGACTGACACGGCGTCCGTGCCGGCGCGACTTGGCGTAAACCGTCTTGATCAGCTGCACAAGCTCCTCGCAGTCGTGGCTCTGCAGCGCCGCCTGATAATGCTCATTCGCCATGCGGACGCTGTGACAAACAAAGTGATCCTCTTCGATGTCAGGAATAGAGTTGATGAGTTCCTCTGCTTTTTCGCGGGAGATCACCGGACGGGTAAACACCGGCGAATCCGTCGGAATATAGATGGTCTCCGTACCCGTTACCGGTACCAGCGTATAGTACAGCTTATCCTCCTCGGTCTCGAACGGCGGCTTGCCGATTGACTCTACCCGGCACACACTGTTGGTTCCGTACACAATGAACTCTCCTGCCTGATACATCAAGATGCCTCCTCACACATCGCGTTTCATTCTGTTTCCGTCATCCACTTTTTCTGATATAATTATAGCACATTTTTCTGCAAATTGTAAGTTTTATTTGCTCTTTTCCTCATTTTTCGGCAATTTGACGTATATTTTCGCTGTAAAACCGCACGTCCGTGCGCAAAATTTCTCCTGCAGATGAAAAAGCACCGTACATAAAGTACGGTGCTGAGACTGTCGAAAAACCTCGTTTTTCCGACAATCTGTGTTTTGACTTTGCAAAACACGGACGTCCGAAAGTTCCCATGCGGAAACTTTCTCCCTCTGAAAGTATGAAAACCGAGGTACACGCCCCCGGTTTTCATGCATTTGCGCCGCAACTGCTATTTCATGCGCGCTGCCGCGCGGCAGCGGCAGCAGCGCTAAAACGGACTTTATTGACAAACCGAAGCACCGTACATAAAGTACGGTGCTCTGGGTTTCAGCTTTTAGCCTTCGATTGCCGTGTAATCATCCGGAACGGTGATGCCCAGCTTCTCGCAGTTAGTCTTGTTGTACATCTTCGTGAAGTTCGGTGCAGGCTGTACTTCCATATCACCCGGGTTTGCGCCGTTGGCGAGGATCTCGTAAGCCATCTCACCGGTAGCCTGACCCAGTTCGTAGTAGTCGATCGACAGGGTAGCTACGCCGCAGCCGTTGCAGATGCCCTGCTCGCCTGCGATAACCGGAACCTTTGCCGGGATAACAACGTTTGCAATTGCCTCGGTGCAGGAAGCAGCGGTGTTATCGGTCGGGATATACATAACATCACTTGCCGCAGCAGCCTTCTGCGTTACGGAAGCAACGTCGTTGGAGTCGGTGAACGCATACTCGGTGCAGGTGTAACCCAGCTTCTCAAGCAGCGGCTTGATGGTGTCGATCTGGTACTTGGAGTTCGGCTCAGCGGAGCAGTACAGCAGGCCAACGTTCTTGGCATCCGGGAACAGCTCCTTGAGCATATCGGCCTGACCGTCGAGCGGTGCAAGGTCGGTGGTGCCGGAGATGTTGGTGCCGGTCTTGCCGGTCCAGTCGGATACGCCGAGTGCGGTGCCGTAGTCGGTTACCGAAGTGCCGAGGATCGGAATATCAGAGGTGCCGGCCTGTGCTGCCTGCAGTGCTGCGGTAGCGTTCGCCATGATCAGGTCAACGCCTTCGGAAACAAAGCCGTTTACAATCGTGGTGCAGTTCGCGGACTCGCCGGAAGCATTCTGCGGATCAAATTCAACCGAACCGCCGTCAGCCTCAACCAACTCCTTCAGCTTATCCTGAAAACCCTGCGTAGCCGCATCCAGTGCCTCGTGCTGAACCAGCTGAACGATGCCTACCTTGTAGCTGCCTGCACCGGAATCACCGGAGGCTGCATTGCTGTCATCGCTGCCAGAGCTGCTGCCGCCGCAGGCAGTCATCGTGAGTGCCATGGCGCCGGCCATCAGCGCTGCGAGTAATCTCTTCTTCATGGAAAACCCTTCTTTGTTCAAATTTTACTTTTCACAGAACTTTTGTACTTCTGTTGCTTCATCATTTTAGCAGTTAAAAGAGTGCAAGTCAAGTATACCGTTCAATTTTCTTACGATAAGAATTATCTATCCGTCATTTTTTACAATATCAACTTTGCAATTTGTTAACAATCTGTAAGGATTGTCAAATTCCAGTTGACCCTCGCTCCCGTCTATCGTACAATAGAGGTAACAAAAGCAGCACCGGTGAATCCGCTTCACGGTGCTGCTCTGCTACGATTTATATTACAATTTTTAAGGAGCGATACTATGAATATTTCGTTCTTCCTGAAACCCAAGGTAGAGGTTTCCTACTTAACCGAAAGCTGCCCGGTGCAGAAGGCCATTGACGACATGCTCCACAGCGGCTTCACAGCGATTCCTGTGGTAGATGCCAAGGGCAAATACGCCGGAACGATCACCGAAGGTGATTTCCTGCGGCTGGTGCTGCATTACCCGAAGGAAACCCTCGGACAGCTGACCGTCGGTCAGGTTGAGCTGCGGATACACCACCGCTCGGTAAGCATTGATGCACGCATGGAGGATATGGTCGATCTGGTCACAGCGCAGAATTTTGTACCTGTAGTGGACGGACGCGGTATCTTCTGCGGTATTGTCACCCGTCGGGATGTGATCACCTACCTCTGCAAGCAAGTGCAGAGCTGATTCAACGAAGCAGTTCGCGGTATGTATCCTCGCTGTCCGGCTGTCCGACAACGGCCAGAGAAGCCTTCGAGCGGTCGAACACACGGCGGGCAAGGTTCAGAATATCATCTGCGGTCACGCGGTCGTAGGAATCGAGCACTTCCTCGATCTTGGATACCTCGCCGCGCAGCAGCTCGCTGCGGCCAATGGTCATCATGCGGTTGCCGGTGTTCTCCAGACCCATGAGCAGCGTTGTCTTGACCTGCTCACGGCAGCGCGACAGTTCATCCGGCGCCGGGCCGTTCTGGCAGAATTCATCGAGTTCACGCAGGATGAGATCGAGCGCCTTTCGCTCGGTTTCCTGTCCCAGACCGGTGTAGATGGACAGCAGGCCGGTATCCAGATGCGGCGTGGTGAACGTGTAGATGGAGTAGCACAGGCCGTTCTGCTCGCGCACGCTCTGGAACAGGCGGGACGACATGCCGCCGCCAAGGATGGAGCTAAGCAGGTTCATTGTAAAGCGGTCCTCGCTGACAAGCGATACGCCCGGAAAGGACAGGCACAGGTGGTTCTGCTCGATCTCCTTATCCCTCAGGAACAGGCTCGGCTGGTAGGCTGCCGGTGTGATAACGTTTTTGCCCTCGCCCTCCATCTCAGAGAACAGCTCCTCGATAAAGTCGAGATCATCATCGGTAAAGTGGCCGGAAACCGCAACAACCGTATCCTGCGGGCGGTAATATTCGCGCATATACTTGTGCAGTGTTTCCGAGGTCATCGGCTCGAGCGTTTCCGCCGTGCCGAGGATTGGGCGGCCGAGTGCCGAACCGTCGTAGCAGCGCTCGAACAGCTTATCGATGGCGACATCCTCCGGAGAATCCTCGTACATGTCGATCTCCTCGAGAACGACACCGCGCTCCAGCTCCAGATCCTCCTGTGCAAAGCGGGAATGCAGGAACATATCCGCCAGCAGAGCCACCCCGTTTTTCAGCCGGCTGTCCAGAACCTTCATATAGTAGCAGGTGCATTCCTTATCTGTGAATGCATTCGCCTGCCCGCCTAATGCGTCGATCGCGATTGCAATATGGCGGGCAGAGCGTTTTTCTGTGCCCTTGAATATCATGTGCTCGATGAAATGCGATACGCCGCCGAGCTCTGCGGGTTCGTATCGGCTGCCGTTGCCGACCCAGATGCCGACCGACACCGTGCGCATGTTGTCGATCCGTTCGGTAATCAAGCGCACACCGTTCGGGAGAATTCGTTTTACATACATAGGTTTTTACCTGCTTTCTGTTTGTACTCTTTCTCTCTATTTCTTATAGCAGTTATCGCCATATAAGAACAGGGGACATGATCGTCGTCATGTCCCCTGCTTCGTTCTCTAACGATCACAAGTTTAATAATACACCTTATTCCCGTTTTCGTCCAGACTGTATCGGTCACCATCGCAATCATAATAGTCACCGGTGTCGGAATCGTACCAGCCGCCTTCCTCCACAAGGGATTCCGGGTCCACCGCAGTGGTATTCGACTTGGTATCCGTGCTCTTGGACGAATCGGTCGTATCCGTATCGGACTTGCTGTCCGTGCCTGTATCATCGTCGGTCGTGCCGCTGCTGATATCCGCGTCATCATAGATGTATGCATGGATATGGTCGGCTGCAACGTCCAGATCGTAGGTGATATACTCGCCGGAATTACCGGAATAACTCCACTCGCCATCCACCGGAACGCGGGTGTGCTCAAGTGTCGGAATGCCGTTCTTGACCGCGCCGACGATCAGCGACGCCATATCAGTCGGCGAAAGCGAGGTCGTGACATACGGAACCAGCTTGCGCATGCTGCCGATCAGCTTGGTGGCGCTTGCACTCTGCAGCTTGGTGAAGATGGCGTTCAGCACAACGCTCTGACGCTCCACGCGCGCCCAGTCATCGCCGGTGTCGCCCTTGCGGATACGGCCGTAGCACAGCGCCTGCACGCCGTCCAGCGTCTGCAGGCCGGTCTTCTCCACGCCGGAGAACTCCTTGCCCCGCTCTGCGCCGTAGTCCTTGATGACACGGTTAAGCTCCTTCAGCTCGTTATCGTTCTGCACGTCGATGTCTACGCCGCCGATCGCGTCTACGATCTGCACCAGCTGCTCGAAGTCCACGGCAACATAATCCTTGATATCCGTGCCGAAATTCTCGTTGATGGTGCGGATGGCAAGACTCGGACCGCCGCGGAAATACGCCGCATTCAGCTTGTCCTCACCGTAGCCGTTGATATCTACCAGAGAATCGCGCATCAGGCTGATGAGCTTGATCTTGCCGCGCGTGTTGTCCACGGTAACGATCATCATGCAGTCCGAATGACTCTGCTTGTCGCCCTCGCGGGTATCCAGACCGAACAATGCAATATTCGTAATATTTTCGTCCGCTGTGACGCTCGCCGCCAGATCTTCATCGGACAGCGAGGAGTCATAGGTATAGCCGAACATCGTGCGGTAGCCGTACAATCCGATGCAGAACAGGATCGCCAGCGCCACAACAGCGGCCATCGTGCGGAACAATGCACGCTGCAAGCGTTTGAAAGACATAGTATTAGTCCTCGAAAGACTTCTCGGTCAGTTCGTGTACACGCAGGGTATTGGTGTAGTAAACCTCGCCTACCGGCATACCTGCGGTGATGGTGATAACGTCGCCAACGCGCAGATCGAGCGCAGTTACCGCTGCCTTCTCGGACAGATGGTACAGTTCAGTGCCGGACTGCGGGCGCTTTTCAACCAGAATCGGCTTTACGCCCCAAGACATGGTCAGGCGGTTAAAGGTCTTTTCACTCGGGGTAGCGGCGATGATCGGCGCGCCCGGACGGTAGGTGGATACAGCGCGAGCGGTAGAACCGGACTCGGTAAACGCTACAATGCCCTTAACGCCCAGATCAGCGGAGGTAGAGCAGGTTGCGTGCGAGATTGCCAGCGTCTTCGTGTCGCCGTCTACGTCCATGTTCTGGAACTCAAGACGGGTTACACGGCGGCGATCGTAGTGGATGGTCTTCTCTGCATTCTCTGCGATGCGGCTCATGGTGCGAACGGTCTCTACCGGATACTTGCCGACAGAGGTCTCACCGGACAGCATGATAGCGGAGGTGCCGTCGTAAACAGCGTTTGCAACGTCGGAAACCTCTGCACGGGTCGGACGCGGGTTCTTGGCCATGGACTCGAGCATCTGGGTAGCGGTTACAACGCGCTTGCCGCGGGAAATGCAGGTCTTGATGATGGACTTCTGGATCTCCGGCAGCTCCTCAAACGGAACCTCAACGCCAAGGTCGCCGCGGGCTACCATGATGCCGTTTGCCTCGTCGAGAATCTCCTGTACGTTGTTTACGCCTTCCATGTTCTCGATCTTGCAGATGATCTCAACATCTTCCTTGCCGTTTGCCTTGAGGATCTCCTTGATGTCGCGGACGTCCTGTGCGGAACGGGTGAAGGAAGCAGCAATAAAGTCGATGTCCTGAGACAGACCGAACTCAATATCCTCACGGTCCTTATCGGAAACGAACTTCATGTTCAGCTTGATACCCGGTACGTTGATGGACTTGCGGTTGGAGAGCGGACCGCCGTTGAGCGCCTTGCACACAATGTCGGTGCCATTCTTGATCTCCTCGACCTCGAATGCAACCAGACCGTCGTCGATCAGGATGCGGGTGCCCGGCTGAACGTCATTCGGCAGACCTTCGTAAGTGATGGAAACGATGGTGTTGTCACCCTCGATATCGCGGGTGGTCAGCGTGAACTCCTGACCCTCAACGATCTCGATCTTGCCGTCCTTATAGGTCTTGGTACGGATCTCCGGACCCTTGGTATCCAGCATGATGCCGACCGGCATGCCAAGTTCCTTGCGGGCTGCCTTAACGGCGTCCATGCGAGCCTTGTGCTCCTCATGAGAGCCGTGGCTGAAGTTCATACGGGCAACATTCATGCCTGCCTTGATCATCTCGGGCAGTACAGCATCAGTTGCGGGACCAAGCGTGCAGATAATCTTCGTTTTGCGCATCGAAACATATTCCTCTCTATAACAATATGGTTTTAATAATAAAATTCTCTATACGTATACGTTTTTTATTTTAGCAGTTTTCCCGTCACTTTGCAATCATCACCCGAACCCCATTCGGATTTTCATGCTTTTCGACAAAAAAGCAGACCTGCACCGCAAACATCTTGTGTTTTATGATACGCTCTTGTATAATAAAGGAGTATTCCCGTTTGAGAGTATGAAAAACATGAATGAAATGCTTTATTTGTATAAATAGATAAGGTTCTTTAGGAGGATATAGACTATGGCAAATCCGGTTTTGGTGATCATGGCGGCAGGTATGGGCTCGCGCTACGGCGGACTCAAGCAGATCGACCCGATCGGTCCGAACGGACAGATTCTGCTCGATTATTCCATCTACGATGCACACCGTGCAGGCTTTGACCGCGTGGTATTCATCATCCGTCCCGAGCTGCACGAGGCGTTTGAGGACGCCATCGGCAAAAAGGCGCGCCGCTTCATGCACGTGGACTACGCTTATCAAACGCTCGACAATCTGCCGGACGGTCTGACCGCACCAGAGGACCGTGAGAAGCCGCTCGGCACCGCGCATGCCGTGTGGTGTGCAAAGGAGCTGACCGCCGGCTGCCCGATCGCCGTTATCAACGCGGATGACTTCTACGGCGCAGATGCATTCCGCAAAATGTATGATTACCTCGCTTCCGCGCAGGATGACGACAAATTCCGCTACTGCATGGTCGGCTATCAGGTCGAGAACACGCTCACCGAAAACGGCACGGTCTCCCGCGGCGTATGCACCGCAGACGAAAACGGCCTGCTCGCACACATCATCGAGCGCACCGCCATTCACCGCGATGCGGACGGCGTCATCCGCTACGATGCGGACGGCGATGCACCCGCCGGTGAGATTGCGCCCGGCACGCCGGTGTCGCTCAACCTCTGGGGATTCACCCCTTCCTTCCTGCCCTCGCTTGATGACGGCCTTCGTGAGTTTTTCGCAGGCAAGCTGCCGGACAATCCGATGAAGGCAGAGTATTATCTGCCGTTCGCGGTGGACGCACTCATCAAGGACGGAAAGGCGACCGCAAAGGTACTCACCACAGATTCCCGCTGGTACGGCGTCACCTACCGCGAGGACAAGCCGACCATCTGCGCTGCCGTTGCAGCTATGACGAAAAACGGCGATTACCCCGCTGATCTGTAAAAAGCGAGGTTGTTTATGGATTTTTCTACTGAATTTGTTGCCTTGCGCGACAAGCTGCTGAACGGGCAGGATCCGCATTTCCGTTCCCAGCAGAACGTGCAGGTTTCCGGCCGAATGACGGCGCTGCTGAGCGTTTTCAACTCCCGCACGACCCGCAAAATCCTCGGTCTGATGCCCACCGGCGGCACGAGCCACGCACACGAATACCGTCTGCTGTTCGCCGTGCCCTCGCTCGATGAGCAGACGCTTGACGACTGGTGGAGGTACGCGCAGCAGGTCAGCGCTGAGCTGGTAAAGCCGGACGAAAACCACGATTTTTCGCTGATTTCGGTCATTCTTGCCGCCGGCGAGACTGACAAAGCCGTGCTCAAAAAGCTGAAAAAGCTGTCTGATGAGCGCAAATACCAGAGCGGCAAGCACGGCTGGTCATCCATCCGTCTGGCGGTCGTGGACCTTGATACGCACAAGGTGCACACCAACCGCATGGGCGATTCGCTGAAAAACATTCTCCAGCCGCTTGTCTGAGACAAATTTCCGGACGAAAATACGGAAAACCTCTTGAAAAAGTACATTTAATATGATATAGTATCATGTACGCATATTGCGCGCATAGTCTCGTTATGCGCGATAAGAAAAATGAAAAGCAGTGGAGGAAATTACCTATGACTACCGCACAAATCGCTCTCTCGGTCATCATGATCGTTGCAAGCCTGTTCCTGATCGTTGTTGTTCTGCTCCAGCATGGTGCACAGCAGGGTCTGGGCGCTGTATCCGGCTCCGCAGACACCTTCTACGGCTCCGGCAAGGCAAGCGCATCCGACCGTATCTTTGCTCGTCTGACCTCGATTGTCGGCGTTGTTTTCGTCATCATTGCAATCGTCCTGAACCTCATCCACTAAGATGCAGACGGTTCAGCGACTGCTCCTGCTGCTGTTTGCCGCGTTCGCCGCGCTGACAGTCCTGCAGCAGATCCGCTACGGCATGATCTGCGGACGCAGTGAGCAGGAGGACAAGCAGGATGATCCCAAGGCAAAGGCGTGCCGTCAGCAAAGCACGATCTACGCGATCGCAGCCGCGGTCAGCCTGATCGTCAATATCATCATCGGCGCACTCAGCAAGTAAAGCAAAAGCTGTCCTTTCGGACAGCTTTTTGTTTTGAAAAATGTCAAGTAAATCGGGCAGCCGTCTTCCATTGCCAAGTGGAAGGCGGCTGTTCTTTTTTATGAAAAAAGTGCTTCGATACGCGGTTTCGCGCCCTGCCACTCCTCAGTGTGCAGACAGCAAAGGGATTCGTTCGACATCTCCATCGTGCGTCCGTCCGGTGTCAGACCGGTGAGTGATGCGCCCTGCTCCTGTGCGGCGGCAAAGTCCGCCAGCGGCACGAACAGCATCTCCGCGACCTCCGGTCCGGGCCGGAACGGCGGAATGCCGTCGATACGCGCCAGAAATGTATACGCCAGCTCATCATCGAAGCCGACTTCGCCGCGCGAGTAGCGCTGACGATAACTGCCGCCGTCGATCAAGTCGGCTGCTGCCAGCTGCAGTCCGCTCTCCTCCCGCGCTTCGCGCAGAACAGCGGTCTGCGGCGTTTCGCCCGGGTCGATATGTCCGGTCGAGGTCAGATCAAAGCCGCCCGGAAATAAAGGCCGGTCAAACTGCCGCTGCTGCAGCCACAGGCCGCGCACGCCGTCCCGCACACCGACCACCCACAGGTGGCACACATGGTGGAACAGCCCCTGTGCATGCACGACGGCCCGCGGGCGTTCTCCGCAGGCGCGTCCGTCTGCATCGTAAACAGTGAGCAGTTCTCCGCTGTTCTGACTGTCAATCAGCGCCTGCTTCTGCGGCCGCGTGAGCTTTTTAATTGCCGCTTCGCGCTGCATGGCCTCGCTCTGCGTGTCGAACATTTCGCTGTACACCAGCGTCACCGGGCCGCGTCCGCGCGTGTATTTCGCACCTTTTCCGCTGTTGTGCGCCGCCAGTCGAGCCGTCAGGTCGTTCGTCCAGCCGCAGTACAGCGTATCATCCGCACAGCGGAGCACATAGGTATATCCTTTCATCGCATATCCTTTCCGCTCATCGGCTGGCCCGGATGTCACGCTGCGCCGTGAGCGTACAGCCGCGTTTTTTGATCTGCAGACGCACCTTCGCCCTGCTCTTTTCACTGTTTCCGCTGCCGGAAACCAGTATTACTTCGACCTCCGTACCGGGCGGCAGCAGCTCGACCGCGCTGTTGAATACCGGCGCGGGATAGCCCGCCCAGACCGGCGCCATCAGCACCACTCTGTCATAGCCGACAAACAGCGGCATACCGTCCAGCGCGACCGCCTTCTGCTTGACGGCCTCCGGACAGCCGCGCACAAACGCGGTGAACCGGTTGTACGGCGTTTTCGGCGTAAGCTCAATCAAATCGGCGTTCCGCGCCTTGGCTTCCGCGCGGGCGTATGACCGTGTTGTGCCGCCGAGCGAGTAATATGCTACTGCGGTTTTCATCAAAACCAACTCCTTAGATGCGTTTTCCGTTGAATTTCTGCGCGGCAGCGGCACAGTCCTCCGCGATAATGCAGGCAGCCGCGTTCACCGCGTCCTCGCACGCCTTGTCGATAGCCTTCTGATCCTCTGCCGGGAACTTGCCAAGCACCCACGCCGCCAGATCGTAATCCGGACGCGGCTTTTTGCCGACGCCGATCTTCACGCGCGGGAAGTCCTCGCTGTTCAGATGGTAGATAATGTTTTTCAGGCCGTTCTGTCCGCCTGCCGAGCCTTTTGCGCGCACGCGCAGCGTGCCCACATCGAGCGACACATCGTCCGACAGCACGATAACGTGCTCCGGCGGGATTTTGTAGAACGAAGCCGCATCACGAACCGCCTCGCCGGACAGGTTCATAAAGGTCTGCGGCTTGAGGAACAGCACGCGCTTGCCGCCGAGTATTCCCTCGCCTGCCAGTGCCTTGAACTTCATGCGGTCGATCTTCTGTCCGCTGCGGGCGCAGTAACCCTCAAGCGCACGGAAGCCCGCATTGTGACGGGTATTGTCGTACTTCGTACCCGGGTTGCCCAGTCCGACCACGATCCACTCGATCGGCTGGGATGCCTTTGCGGCTTTTTCTTCATCCAACTTCTTGAAAATATCGAATATTGACATATTTTTCTCTCTCCGATGTCTGTTTAGTATGCCATGCTGCTGCCGAGCGTGTCGTCATTCTCCACCCAGTCGTGCACGTTCACAGTGTCGTATGTATCCACATCACGGCGGATAACCACCTTCTCAATGCCCGCGTTGATGATGAGGCGCTTGCACATCGTGCAGGAGTTTGCGTCCGACATGATCTTTCCGGTGGACATATCGCGGCCGACCAGGTACAGCGTCGCGCCGATCATCTGGTCACGCGGAGCGGCAATAATGGCGTTCATCTCCGCATGCACCGAGCGGCAGAATTCGTATCTTTCGCCGCGCGGAATGCCCATCTTCTGACGAATGCAGGTGCCGATGTCGATGCAGTTGGCACGCCCTCTCGGCGCACCGTTGTAGCCGGTGGATACGATGACGTCGTTCTTAACGATGACCGCGCCGAAGTTGCGGCGCAGACAGGTTCCGCGCTCAAGCGCAACCTGCGCCATGTCGAGGTAGTAGTTTGTTTTGTCCCGACGGTCCATTTTTGTTTCCTCCTTCTATATAGGAAAACCTGTTAGGTTTGATTGCGTTATTTTCATGCACTGATTATCCGGTGTCGGATAATCTCACCCGAAAATGCACCCATTTTCAAGATACATCCGCCTTGCGGCGCACTGCGCTGCCCGCTCATCGTGTGTGATGAGCACCAGCGTATGCCCCGACCGGTGCAATCGGTCAAACAGCTCCAGCACACTGTCTGCCGCGGCAGGATCCAGTCCTGCGGTCGGCTCATCCGCCAGAATCACGCACGGTTCTGTCACGACCGCCCGTGCGATCGCCACCCGCTGCTGCTGTCCACCGGAAAGCTGGTGCGGCCGGTGGTTCGCCCGATCAGACAGGCCAACCCGCTCCAGAACCGCCAGTGCGCGTTCGCTCCGCTCATGCCGCGGAACGCCCTGCAGCGCCAGCGGCAGCGCAACATTTTCCAGTGCTGTCATGCCCGTCAGCAGCCGGAACTGCTGAAACACAAAGCCGATCTTCTCACTGCGCAGACGCGCCCGCTGTTTTGCCGGCAAATGCGCGACTGCTGCTCCATCGAGCAGGTATTCGCCATCGGACAGGCTGTCCAGCAGACCCAGAATGTGCATGAGTGTGCTTTTACCCGAGCCGGATGCGCCGGTCACCGAAATGTAGTCACCGTCCTGCACGGTCAGATCGACCGCATTGAGCGCACAAATGCCGTTCTTAGCATATATTTTACTCGCATGAATCAGTTTTAGCAATGCCGATTCACTCCTTCCTACCCTATCTTTGGCGGGAAGCATACTTATCATACCATGAATATGCGCTTTCCGCAAATTTGTATTGACATTGATCGGCATTGACCTTACTATTATATAGTAATCCGATAGGAATACATCACACGAAAGAAGGCTCCCCCATGAAAAATCCGCTGCGCTACCAGCTTTCCGAATATGACTGCGGTCCAACCTCCATGCTCAACGCGCTCGCATTCCTGTTTGAGCGCGAGGATATCCCGCCGGAGGCTGTCCGCAACATCATGCTGTACTGTCTGGACTGCTACGGCTTGGACGGCGTAAGCGGCAAAAGCGGCACCTCCTGTGCGGCGATGATGTTCCTCAGCAACTGGCTGAGCGGCTTTGGCAAGATCGGCCGCCTGCACATCTCCACGCAGTATCTGTCCGGTCCGGCGGTGAATTTCGGGCAGAACAGCCGTCTGCGCGATGCACTCCGCTGCGGCGGCGCTGCCGTGGTGCGCCTGCATTTCGACGGAGAGCACTATGTGACGCTCACCGGCATTGATGAAAACGACATGGTGCGCGTGTTCGACCCGTATTATCTTGATCAGCCGCTCGATACGGACGGCGTGCAGATGGTGTACGACCACCCGTGCGAATACAACCGGCTCGTTCCTTGCCCCTGCTTCGAGCGTGAGACCCACGAGGTTTACGCGCTTGGCGAGATCGACACCCGCGAAGCCATTCTCCTGTTTAATGACCAGACGCGCCTGACGGCAGAGAATACCATTGAATACATGATTTAACGCCAAACAGCGGAACGATTTGTATCGTTCCGCCGTTTCAGTCTATA
The DNA here is from genome assembly GCF_003480945.1 of Butyricicoccus sp. AM27-36. Classification (NCBI taxonomy): domain Bacteria; kingdom Bacillati; phylum Bacillota; class Clostridia; order Eubacteriales; family Butyricicoccaceae; genus Butyricicoccus; species Butyricicoccus sp. AM27-36. The sequence continues at coordinate 106,030 of NZ_QUJR01000010.1, read as the reverse complement.
AAAAGTTATATCCCTGCCATTTCAAATAATCCGCGCGACAGCGCGCGTTAAATAGCATTTGCTTGCAAATGCCAAAAAAGTCAGGGTGTGTACCTGACTTTTTTGACTTCTATAGAGAGAAAGTTACCGTATGGGAACTTTCGGACAACTTTGGAACGGCCCACGACCCGTTCCCGCTTGTCGGCGAAGCTGTAGTTTCATGACAGCCTCCGCCGTTTTCATCTCTGCTGCTCCTCGCAGTATTTCTCCGTGTAGGCCGTTGCTTTGGGATCGCCTTTCGGCTCGCGTGTCTGCTCCCACGGCGGCAGCTCGGCCACTGCTGCCGAGTCAATATGCGCCGCATCGTCGTACTGCGGGAAGGCCTTTGGCTCACGCTCTTTGTGATCGTGCCTGTGCATATAGAGAACGCTCCTTTCACACTGCAATGCGTTTGGACAAAAACTGCGCCGCCGACTGACACAGCTTGAGCAGCACCTCATCCGCCTTTTCGTCCTCTTTTTCGCTGACAAACGCGACACAGCCGCTGACATCGCCGTCTGTGATGATTGGCGCCGCCGCAACCACCGCGCAGCCGTCCTGAGAGGAGATAAGCACCTCCGGCTGCTCGTCCACACCGCGTTCGTAACATTCGCGGCGTTCCATCAGCTGCTCCAGCTCGGATGAAATACTCCGCTCCAGAATATCCTTTTTCGCACCGCCCGCTGCCGCAATCACCGCATCCCTGTCGCAGATGGCACAGCTCATGCCCGCTGTACGCGCCATAGCCTCCGCCAGCTCGGCGGATACCGCGCCCATCTCTCCCATCGGGGAGTATTTCTTGAAAATCACTTCGCCGTCGCGGTCGGTATAGATTTCTAACGGGTCGCCCTCTCGAATCCTAAGCGTTCTTCTGATCTCCTTCGGAATAACAACGCGGCCGAGATCGTCGATCCGGCGCACGATTCCGGTTGCTTTCATAGCAATTCCGCCTCCCATTTTCGGTATTTCTGCTGCGATAGTGGTAGTATTTACTGAAACCGTGCAATTCATGTAGAAAAACCGTATGCACAATGTGTTCCTATTCATGAAAATTATGGTTTGCAGATCTGTTTCTTTCGCGTTAGCAGCTGCTCTGCACAGCGGACGCACGGCTGATATGTAATCTTCCAAATACCGTCTTCCCAATCCGCAACCCCCTTTGTCGTCCACTGTTTTTTCTGCAGTCCTCGAAATATATTTGCAGCGAAACATGAGTCGTTCCATCTGTCGGCAAATAAATATAGCGATAGCCCTCGCATACAGACATCGGCTGCAAAACCTCTTTTCCCAATGGGTACTCTCTGCCGTTAAAGAGATACCGTTCCAGATAAATCACATTGCCGCCCACATTTCGGATATAAATTGCAGGCGCACTTTGATCTGGCTGTATACCGTCGGCACTTTTCAGCGTAATCGGCTGCGTCAGCAAATACAGCTCCACCTTGTTCTGCGCCTCTGCCTGCCATTTGCTGAGTTCGTACTGTTTTCTACCGATTTGAATACTGGAAATCAATGCAAGAACGGATACAATAAACGAAAAGAAATGGATGGAGTTAATACATAATGATGGAAAATGATGTGCTGACGATGAGAATATGCAAAAGCATGATAGAAAGAAACTGGGTTTTTGCACATTATCAAATCCGTGCCGTCCAAGAAGATCGAGTCGCTCAAGGCATGGCTGGCCATGGTGGGCCGTGAGAGAATCTGGATGCGCTGCTGCAGGATCTGCTCGCTGAGCTGCCTCCGAAGTTCCTTGCGGCGTGCAGTGCGGTGGATATGCAGATGCTGTGAGCGGAAAACAATCAATCGAACAGAAAAAGGGCGAAACCATGCGGTTTCGCCCTTTGTTTGTTGAAATCAGTAGCTGACGATCAATCCGCCGCGCTCGGCGTAGTAGCTGCAGAGCCCGCGGGTCGGCAGAATCTCGATGCTGGTATTTTCCCAGATATCCAGAATGCTGTTTTTCAGCGTCTGAGCCAGTGCGAGATTATCACAATGGCTGATCGCGACATTTCCGCCGATGAATCCGTGCTCCTTCATGGTGCTGACCAGCGTCTGCACGACCTTTTTTGCACCGCGCGCCTTGCTTTCAAAGGCGATCTTTCCCTCATCGCTGCCGCTGCCGATGCCCCAGATGCCGAGAGCCTTGGCGAGCATACCCGTCAGACGGTGGATGCGTCCGTTCTTGATCAGGTTGTCAAACGAGGAGAGCGCAAAGAGGATTTTGGTTTTCTGCAGAAAACCTCTGGCGTGCGCCGCAATATCGTCAAAGGAAAGGCCCTGACGAATCAGGCGCTCGATCTCCTTTACGCAGAGCAGAACCTCCGGTCCGGTGGATAAGGAGTCCAGAATGACGATCTTTTTATCCGGATTTTTCTCCAGCGCCATATCTCTTGCCGCAAGAGCGCTGTTCATACTGCCGGACAGCTGCGAGGAAATGGTGATCGCGATCGCGCAGTCCGCCTGTTCAAACTGTGCCAGCCATGCGTCCGGCGTGGGGCAGGAGGTGTGGCCGGCCGAGTGTTCCTGCTCCATGGCGTAGAGCATTTCCATCGTATCCAGATGCTCGTCATCAACAAAATCCCGCTCCCCGATGCGGATGGTAAACGGCACACTGGCCAGCCGGATCCTTCCGTCCGGACTGGTGGAAGGGAGCAGATCACAGCTTGAATCCGTAATAATGTTCCAGTTCATATGGTTTTTCCTTTCTCTCTTACCGAAAATTTTCAGTGTTATCGTGGGGAAAGCGCTCTCTCTTGCAGTCGGTCGATCTGCACCGCACACGGCAGCCGGCCTGTCCTGCACACTTTCCTTCATAAAACAGAAAATGCATAATGTTGTATTCATTATATAACAGAACGCGCATTTGATAAATAAAAAGTTTTACAGATGTTTGCAGATGCCGGTATGGCCGTCAGCGGGTCAGATATTGCAGGATCAGCACAAGGATCAGCATATGTACGGGATAAAAGGCATAGCAGGCATACTGGAACGGCTTGCTGTGATAACCCTGCCGTCCGCGGTACAGCCAGATGGGGATGAGCGCCAGAAGTGCAAGCCCCTGCTGACAGATCTCAAATTCCATGCCGAATATATGGACGGGATACAGCAGACCGCCCAGCAGCTGCACATTGACCCAGTAGAGGGCGAGAAGCTGCCCTGCCAGACACCACCACTTCCGTCCGCGGAAGAAGTAGAAGATAAATATCGTCAGCACGCCGGTGCCGTAGTAGTCCACCATGCTCAGAGTGCCCAGCACTGTGCCGATCAGCACAACAAGCAGGGCGGTGAGCAGATACAGCCATGTTTTCTGCTTTTTGCGCACGGTTTCCATCAGATGAATGCCCAGAAGACCGAGCAGCAGCGTCCAGATCACGTTCTGGTGCACCGGATAAAACCAGGTTCCGCCGTACATCAGGTCGAACGGCACTTCGGAGAGCACGGCAAACAGCGCAAGCCGCAGAGCGTATTTCCGGAAGCTGTGGGTGTGAAAATATCCTTCCACCGCCATGAATGCGAAGATGGGAAAGGCCAGCCGTCCGGCACACGTCAGCCAGTCCTGCGCGGGCAGGAGGGTCGCCCAGAGATGATCCATCAGCATCAGCACCATGGCGAGAATGTGAAGTACCGCGGCGCTGAGGGAAAAACGGCCGGAGGCGGGAGAGGACAGGTTGTTGGTTGACATACGGGTACTCCTTTATCTAAGGCAACACCGCACAATTAAAGCTGCGGCGCTTTGCCGAAATTTTTCACCCTGATTGCGTTGCGATTTCTTGCAATACGAAAGTATTGCTGCAAAACCGCGCCTTATCAGAGCACAAAATTTGCTCGCAAATCGCTCTTATCTAATTATACGGTATTGCCCTAAATCGTTCGGTAATCGCGAGGGGTGACACAGGAATGTGCTCTGCATTTATTATATACAGAAGAGCGGACAGCCGCAATGCCGCAGCGATAAACTTTTTGTGAATATCCGCGAGGCGGACACGGCGCACAGGCGAAAAACGCCCTGCCGACCGGTGCGGGCAGGGCGGGAAAAGCCGGAAATACAGATTCCCGGCACAGCATTGCAGCCATGCCGGGAACGGTTGAGGGCATATGAAGATCAGAAAGTTACAGCTCGCCGCGCGCTTCGCGCTCTGCAAGTTCTTTCATGATAGCGGGATACTTTTTGTCGAGCTGATTGCGGACTGCGACTGCACAACAGTGCTGCCGGTCGAGGAAATATAGCCGCACAGACTCATAATGCCTGCAATGCTGGCCTGTGCGATGCCGGTGCCCAGTTTGGTGCCGACCGAACCGACTGCGAAGATGAAGCTCTCCTGACGGATATGGTGCTTCCACTGGCCAAACTAGACGACGTCACCGATCATGCCGTAGACAACGTTGCACGCTACGTCACCGCCGCCGTAAGCCAGGCGTGTCAGAATATTGATTTTTCCGTTTTTAGAAACAGGTCGTGTAGGCAGAACCGCCTCTGCCTGCATGGTTGGATTGGTTTTCACGAAACATTCTCTCCTTCTCTGGTTTCGCTTCCAATTTACAGCCGCCCCAATAAAATGCACCTGATCAAGCTGCGTTTTCCGGCCTGCTGCAAGCGGATAGGATTGTTTAGCGTGCAGCCTGCCTGCTTCACAGAGATCGTGCCTCGAAATTTACATCTTTTGCAAGGTACAGACCACATCTGTTATCATGGCACGAATTAACAAGGATGGCGAGAATTTCTTGTATATTATATGTAAAAACCTAAATATATTTTGTACGATAGGTAAAATGAGTAGTTAATGACGCATAATTTATAATAAAAGAAATGTGCGTAATAATCAAAAAATCGGTGCAAACCGAGAACCGACAAACCTATCTAAGCTGATGACCTCGCTTCCAAACATCGTGATCGCGGTCGCGGTTGCACTGTGCTTCTGCCCGCGTTGCAGAAGGCGATGTATTCGACTTCGTTCGGACACCGTACTGCACGTTGAAGTGCCCAAAAAGTTAGACAAATAGTTTTAACAAAAATTGCAAGCGCCGTTGCAGATGGCATTGACAGCGTCGGAGCAGTTCGGTATCAGCATGCTGAAGCTGGGTAAGAGGATGGAATGAAAAAAATACATAGTACAATGTCTTTCGCTATTATTATACATCATGTTTTTCCTGTGAAATTATAATTCTACTTCAATCTCAACAATGGAATAAAGGCAGTTCAGACGAAATTTCAAAATTTCAGTTTTGAATGAAAATTCTATGTTTTGGAGTGAAGATTATGACGAACAAACAGGAAAAGATGATATGTAATACCTTTGGTATCTCGAGACTCAAGCCGTTTCAGAAGAAGGTAATCACAGACTTATCCGATGGTAGAGATGTACTTGGTTTAGCACGAACCTCCGAGGGCAAGTCGATCTGCTTTCTCTCAATGATTACCCTGCACCCAAATGGTCTGCTGATTGGTATTCTCCCGACGGTTGCGCTCATGCGCGATCTGGTGCAGCGTTGCGAGGACAGTAAAATCCGAGCGGGCTGTCTGTACAGCGGAAACCGGGAGAATACCACCGTTATCGAACGGCTGACGCATCGTAAACTCCAGGCACTCTTTGTTGCGCCGGAGCGGCTGAGTGATCCTCGTCTCTGGAAGGCAATTCAGAATAATAGCGTACACACGGTTGTCGTTGCTGCTTTCAGCGCAACTGTTATGCCGGATGATATTTCATATATCGTGAAAAGTCTGCATATGAAAAATCCGGTTATACATATCGGCAAGCTCAAACGTTCTAATCTGTCCCTCAAGAAATCTTTTGTGAAAAATGATGCCGCTCGTTATGCGAAAGTCAGAAAAGCGATTCAGAAATACGATAGCAAAGGGAAAATCGTTATCTACTGCACCCGCGTCTGCGATGTGGAAGATATGCGTGACTTTCTGATTGGGGATTGCGATATTTCGGCTTCCGAGATTGCTCTCTGCCACAGCAGACTCTCCGACCGAGCCGAACAGGAAGCGCGCTTTCGTTCCGGTGAGGCACATATCATGATTGCAACTTCCGCCTTTGGCATGGGCGTGAATATTTCGGATATCCGCCTGATTATTGTCTCTCAACTGCCGTTCAGCGTCGCGTCATTCTACCAGATGGCAGGCCGGGCCGGGCGCGACGGAAAACGCGCAAAGGCACTGCTGCTCTGGAATGACGCCGACTTTCAGATGAACCTTGATATTATCTCTGACACGGACGACCGTGCAGCGGAAGCCGTCAATGAACTGTATGCAATCTGTGAATCAGCGGACGATCTGCACGACGCAGTCATCGGCTGTTTTGCGAAAGGCGGTGTGTGAAATGGATTTTCGTTATGGTATCCATACGATTGAATTATTCCACAGGCTGTCCAAAAAGAGCTTTAACAAGGTGTTTCAGCACCTGAAAAGCCTGAATTTCGGCAAACTCTACCCGGACGCGACATATCATTCTGACAAAGGCATCGAGAAGTATATCTGTACCTCGTACTGCGGTCATGGTGTTATACTTTATCTGTACAAGCAGAAGCGCAGCAAGAACAAAACAAGCAAAAATATCACCTGTTCTATCCGTTTCCGACTCAATCCGCACACTTTGCTGCACGGAAAATATTCACCCAAGGAGGTATTCCACGCGGAAGAAAAACAGCTCAACTCGCTCGACAAGGAAATGACCAAGCTGCTGCATAAAATCGGTCTGAACTGCAATTTTGAGCAGCTGACACTTTCGCGCATTGACTGCTGTCTGGACTACTTCCCCAACTCGCAGGACTGGGTTGACGAGGCGTTGCGTGTCATTCGCCGCAGTCCGTACATGAAGCAGTACAAGCTGTGTACATTCGGCAAAGAATTCCCCAATCACAAGGAAAAGAACGTGCATTCGTGGCGTATTTGCTGCAAGACGACCACATTGACGGTCTATGACAAGACATTTCAGCTGATGGAGGAGGACTTGCTGGAACAGTATGACGCGCCGATGCTTCGGTTCGAGGTGTCCCGCTCGGGAGCGAAGTTCAAGCGCGGCCTGTCTGAGCAGGTTAATGGCAGCAACAAGGAAATCCTGAAAACCGTGATAAATGAGTCGGAGAAAACCATTCACTCATATAAAGAATTACAACGCTATTCCGAAAAGTACAAAATTCCACCGGAACAAGACCAATGCGGCAGCTATGGCTTCCAGAAAGTTAAGTTCTGCAAGCTGCATAACTTCATTTACAAGGAGCAGAAAAATAGCAAATTCTCTTCCGCTCCGTACTGTTCATTTTACGTTTCCCCTCGTGAGATGTATATGCTGCTACCGAATTTAGTTATATTTTTATGCTATTTGCGTAAATGCCGAAATATATTTCTGTATGGTATGGAATGCACGAGGTTCATTACAGTCAATATCACACCTATATGCGTGCAAAATCGCCTCCCTCGCAAGCAGTTTCGATTACTTTTCATCATGCCTACGTGCAAACATAAAGGTGTCAAATACGGCCCATGATGTAGTCTCGCAGGAAGTGTGTGCGCGCGGCGCCGGGAGCAAGACTGCTGCCTAACCTTTTATAACACATAGCTGCCACTATCGCGCACGCCGAGAATATTCAAATGGTTTTCGTCCATTTCCGCGGTATTCCCTCCTCAAGATCATCTGACATTTTCCGCCCGAATATGCTATACTGAAGATACTACAAGCAAAAGAGGAAAAGAGTTATGCAAATTCAGCAGCTTACCTACTTTGTCGCCATTGCGGAGCAGGGCAGCATCAACAAGGCCGCGGAGAAGCTGTTCGTCACGCAGCCGAACCTGAGCAAGGCCATCAGCAATCTGGAAAACGAGCTCAAGGTGCGTATTTTCAACCGCACGAACAAGGGTGTCGTGCTGACTGACGAGGGAAAAAAGCTCTACCAGTACGCGCGCACGATCATTAACCAGATGGAGCTCATTCAGGGCTTATCGGAGAAAGAACACGCACCGGTGCTGTCTATTGCCTCCTATCCAATCATCACAATGGGGCGTCTGATGGCGAAGTTCTACAACGATTACCACGATAACCGCGTGGCGCTCAAGCTGGTGGAAAACCGTCTGCAGCAGGTGATCGAGAGCGTGGAGCACGGCGAAGCAGAGATTGGCTTTGTGATGAGCAACAACGTGCAGGTGAAGGAGCTCAAGCACATGCTGAAGTTCAAAAACATTCAATTCCACGCGCTGGGCACGGACACCTGGTACGCAAACCTCGGTCCGAACCATCCGCTGTATCATGCGTCTGAGGTGACGATGGAGCAGCTCCTGCCCCATCCGTTCGTCCGCCTTCCGGACGATTATTTCTCCAATCTGAGCTTTTATCTGGAGATCGACGGCGTGCGTCTCGAGCAGTTCAAGCGTGTTGTTTACGTCAACGACAGCGCGGCCATCCTGTCGCTGCTGCGCTCGACCGATGTGGTTCGCCTCGGTCCGGGACTGAGCGCGCCGGACTTCGCGGAGTACGGCATCCGCACCATTCCAATCCGAAACTGTCAAGTACAGATCAATGTAGGCTGGATTCAGCGCAGCCGAGAAATGCTGAGCACAGAAGCACAGGCATTTGTGAAGATGCTGGAGGAGCTTTACCCGAAAAAAGCGAAATAAGACGTTTCGAGGGTTATAACGGGATATTCCGTTTTGTTATGACTGGGTTATAACAAAAGCAGAATGGACAAAAAACTGCAGAATGATATACTGAATAGTGTCAAAGCAAGGGCGCTGTGATTTAGTCACAGCGCCTATTCTTTTGTCTGTTTTTCATGAAAAGCGGGCGTGAAACTGTACAGGAATACTATTCCGTTTCGGTTATAACGTCACTATAACTTTTATGATTTGGACAGGCATAACAAATTTATGATACGGTATAGCCACAGAAAGGAATGAGGCTTATGACACCGATCAGCGCACTTGCGATTCTATTCTGCATCTACGCAGTCAGCGATCTGATTGCGCAGAAGACCAAAGCAATATTCTCCACGGTGCTCAGCATTGCAATCCTGCTGCTTGCAGGCTTCTGGAGCGGCATCCTGCCGCGCACACTGATCGACGATGCGCAGATCACCGGGTTCGGCAACATCATTGCCGGTCTGCTCATCGTGTCGCTCGGCACGACGATCGACTTCGCGGAGCTGCGTCGGCAGTGGAAGGTAGTCGTCACCGCGCTGTGCGGCGTGTGCGGCGCAGTTGCAGCAATCGTACTGATTGGACGACCGTTCATTGGCAGCGAGATGGCGATCGCCGGTGCACCGATCTTCGCAGGCGGCAGCGCGGCAACGCTCATCATGACGAGCACGCTCAAGGAGATGAACCTCACGACGGCGGCGACGTTCTGCATCGTGCTTTACGTGACGCAGAAGTTCATCGGCGTACCGATCGCGTCCCTTCTGCTGCGGCGCACCGCAAAGCTCATCCGCGATGACGCGGTGCTCGTGGAGCAGTACAGCACTTTACAGGAGGAAAACGACGCGACGCATCACGGTCCGCTGCATCTGCCGAAATGCTGCGAGCGTCCTTCGATGTATTTCGCCAAGCTGGCAGTCGTTGCGGTCATCGCATACTATGCGTCCAAGCTGACCGGCGGTGCGGTTCACTACTTCGTCATGTGCCTTATCATGGGCGCGGTGTTCTTCGCACTGGGTTTCCTCGATAAAAACATCCTCGGAAAAACGCAGGCCTCCAGCCTGATCACGTTTTTCGTCACCATTCTGATCTTTTCCAATCTGGCGCAGACCACGCCGAATCAGGTGCTGTCCGTTCTGCCTGCGCTGCTGACCGCAGCGGCCTGCGGCGTTTTCGGAACCATGGCGGCCGCGCTGCTGTGCGCTAAGCTGCTGCACATACCGGTCAGCCTTGCGGCGGCCTACGGCATCAGCTGCACGTTCGGCTTCCCGACCACCATGCTCATTCCGCAGGAGGTCTCCGAGGCGTTCGGACGAAACGAGAAGGAAAAGAAAGCGATTTTGAATTTCCTGCTGCCGAAAATGCTGACGGCAGGCTTCGTCACCGTTACCATCGTGTCCGTACTCATTGCAGGCGCGGCGGTGAAGATGCTGTGAACTGAGCCCCGGCACAACGGGCTTTCAATAGAGGAGGTATACGAAAATGGAGCAAATTTACACGCAGATCCGCCAGTACATCGACGAGAACCGACAGCCGATGCTGAATCTTTGGCGCGAGCTGGTGAACACGGAGAGCGGCACGACGCAAATCGACGGCGTGAACGCGGTTTGCAGCATCCTGCGCCGCGAGATGGAGAACGCCGGCATCCACACCCGTGTCCGCGCCATTCAGAACTCCGGTGACATGCTCATCGGCGAATGGAACCCCGGCAGCTCTAAAGCGCCGCTTCTGCTCATCGGCCACATGGACACCGTGTTCAAGGAGGGCGCGGCGAAGGAAAATCCGTTCCGCGTAGACGAGAACGGCATGGCGCACGGCCCCGGCGTGCTGGATATGAAGGCCGGTCTGGTCATGGCACTGTACACGGTCAAGGCGCTTGACAGCGTGGACTGGAAGGAACGCCCGATCAAGTTCATCTTCGCAAGCGACGAGGAAAACCTGCATATGCGTTCGGACGCGAAGGAGATCTTCGCAGAAGAGGCGGCAGGCGCGCTCGCGGCGTTCAACTTCGAGACCGGCTACATGGACAACCGCTTCGTGGTCGGCCGCAAGGGCGGCGGCCCGGTCAGCATCAAGATTCACGGCAGAGCATCCCACTCGGGCATTGCGCCGGAGAAGGGCCGCTCGGCGGTGCTCGAGGCAGCGCACAAGATCGTCGAGATCGAGTCGCAAAACGACATCATGCGCGGCAGGCTGATGAACTGCGGCATGGTGGACGGCGGCATCGGTGAGAACACCATCCCCGACTCGTGCGAGGTGCGCATCGGCATCCGTTTCCCGAATGCAGAGGTGCGCGATGAGATTTTTGAAATTCTGCACCGCGCGACCGAGCATAATTCAGTGCCGGATACTACGGCGGAGCTCGATCTGAGCCGCGTCATGCAGTGCATGGACACAACCGATGGCGTGATGGCGCTGTTCCGTCATTTGCAGCGCACCGCGCAGGACTGCGGCTTCGGTGAGATCGACTGCTTCCAGGTCGGCGGTCTGTCGGACTCCGGCATCACGGTAGCGTGCGGCGTGCCGACGGTATGCGGCATGGGCGTGCGCGGCGAGGGCAATCACACCCCGAACGAATATGCGGAAGTAGAATCGCTGTTTCAGCGCAGCGTGCTTGCGGCGTGCGCAGCGTATACGCTGAACGACGATTTTGCAAAGGCTGCCGAATAAGCGGCGGCGCAAAAGGGATAAGGAGGTATAAACTCATGGCAAACAAAGAGAAACAGGCAGAAAACAAGGAAAAGATCGGTATCGGCGCATGGCTGGCACTGATCGTCCTCATTCTCGTGCTCTCCGGTGCGTTCCGCACGGCGGAAGGACCGATCAAGGTGCTTGACTTTACTAATCTGGCAGGCTCGTTCGGACAGATCGGCGACACAGGCGCGAACCTCATCGGCAAGGGCGGCACCGGCGCGAAAGACGGCTTCATGGCAGGCTTCAATCTGATTCCGGCGGTCATGTTCTTCTGCGGCCTGCTCGGTGTATTCGAGCAGCTCGGCGCATTCAAGGCGTCGGATATCCTGTTTCGTCCCCTGCTCCGTCCGCTGCTCGGCATCCCGGGCAAGTGCGGCATCGCATTCATCTCGAGCTTTACCGGTTCGGACGTTGCGGCCGTCATGACCCGTGAGCTGTACGAGGACGGCGAGATTACGGACGACGAGCGCACGATTTTCGTAGCGTATCAGTACGCAGGCTCGGCGTGCATCAACAACACCATCACCGGCGGCGCACCGCTCGTGGCGATCTGCCCGGTGGCACTCGGTCCGTGCATCGTCATCATGTTCGTCTGCAAGCTGATCGGCGCAAACATCGTCCGCCTGATTCTGCGTGCAAAGCGCGGCAAGGCATAAGGAGGTAACGGAAATGAGCAATCAGGCAACCAATACAGCGGCTGCGGCCGCACCCGCAAAGGCAAAGAAACCTTCAATCGTAGATACCTTCCTCAAGGGCTGCGCAAAGGGCTTCAAGGTCGGCATTGAAAATATCACCCCTGCGATGATCCTCGGCTATGTACTGGTGTACATTCTGAAGGAGACCGGTCTGATGGACATTCTCGGCACGGTCATGTCGCCGGTCATGGGACTGTTCGGTCTGCCGGGCGAGGCTTTCGCGGTTCTGATCTCGGCGTTCTTCGCCAAGGCCTCCGGCTGTGCGACCGCCGCTTCCATGTATGAGGCAGGCGCTCTGACGCTCGGTCAGGCCTCCATGATGCTCCCGGCATGTATCCTGATGGGCACGCTCATCGGACACTATGCGCGCATCGTGCTCGTAACCGACACGAACAAGAAGTGGCATCCGCTGCTCATCGCCGTCTGCCTGCTTGACGCGGCTATCAGCCTTGTCATCATGCGCGTCATTCTGGCGGCAATGGGCGTTCAGTAAAAGGAGGCCGAGCATATGCTTTCTAAGTTATCGCGTCGGCGCGGCCTTCAGCTCGAAGCGCTCGGCAGCGTGCTGATCTGCACGGTCATGCTGGCCGATCGGTTTCTGTTTACCTTGCAGGTCGGCTTTGTCCTCACCACAGCCATCATTTCCGCCGTGCTGCTGACGATCGGCATCCGCGTGGTCAAGCGGCACGACGAGAAAAATCAGAACTGATCCTTCGGGCGTTCCTGATACCCCAACCGCCCGAATTCACCCCTCTTTTGGAAAAGGCCTGCGCTGTCAGGCCTTTTCTGTTTCTCCCCCATTTTGCACAGCAGCGATCTGGTCAGCTACACGATTTCAGACCGTCCGGTACTGAGACCATGCTGAACGAGGCATTTGCAAAAATAAAAAATCCCCGATCAAACCGCAAGGTCAGCAAGTTCGGCTGACCTTGGGTTAAACCGAGGATTTTTTTGATTCTGCTTACTTTTTCGCCTTGCTGCCGACCAGATAGCACACAGCGGCAACGATCATGCCGTTGATGGATGCGATCCCCCACGGGACCAGATTTGCCACCACAGCGCCCAGCACAACGCCGAAAACTGCAAACCAGTTGACGTTTTCGGTCACTTCAACGTCCTTGTACTTTTCACGGTCCATGAAGAAGCTCATCACCAGAATGATGCCGACCGGCGGCAGCGTACAGTTGAGGATATTCAGCCAGCCGGTGAAATTCCAGTACAGCCAGACCGCAAGCACGGTGCCGATAATACCGGAAACCAGCACCATCGGCTTCTTTCTCTGGCCGAAAATGTTCGCCAGACCCAGACCCGCCGAGTACAGTGCATTATCGTTCGTGGTCCAGATGTTGAGACCGAGGACCAGAATCGCCAGATAGAACAGGCCGAGGTTGATCATAACCTCAAAAATGTCATTGCCGCCGACGTAGACCGACGAAATACCGCCGAAGAAAAACATCAGCGAGTTGCCGATAAAGAACGCGATAACGGTCGTGATCGCACCAACCTTGCCGTTCCGGGCAAAGCGGGAGAAATTCGGCGTTGCCGTGCCGCCGGAGACAAACGAGCCGATAACCAGACCGGCGCCGCCGACAACGGTCAGCGTACCGCTGGACTTGGCAAACTGATCAATCAGCGTACCGTTGCCCTGTTTAACCGCCATCACCATGGCAACCGTACCCAGGATTGCAACCAGCGGAACCGCAATATAGCTGATGAGCGTCAGCGATTTGATGCCGAAATACGCCGAGGCCGTCATGCACACACCCGCAATGATAACGAGCACCCATTCAGCCGCTGTGCTGCCGCCGAGCAGCTCATTTGCAACCGGAATGGCAAACATGGCGATACCGACGCCGAACCAGCCGATCTGCGTAAACGAGATCATCGCGCTCGGCAGGTACGAGCCTTTTACACCGAAGGCTTTGCGTGCCAGCAGGTCAAGGCTCATGCCGGTTTCCGCGCCGACATAACCGAGCAGACCGGTGTACAGGCTCAGGATCAGGCCGCCGATGATCATGGAGATGATAAAGCCGCTGAAATCCAGTCCGTCCGCCAGCTCCTTGCCGACCCACATGCTGGCCGAGAAGAAGGTGAAACCCAGCATGATCATGAACATAGTTACGATGCCGCGGCGCGCATAATGCGGCACAGCCGCTTCCGCAAAGTCGATATCGACCGATGTGTTGTCATTTTTCATAGATTCTTATCCCCTTTTTGTGGCAATACCGCATAATTGAACAAGAGCGATTTGCGAGCAAATTTTGCATCCTGATTAGGCGCGGCTTTGCGGTAATACTTGCTGTATTACCGTGAAATCGTAACGACAGCAGGGTATAAAATTTCCGCAAAGCGCCGCAGCTTTCATTGTGTGGTGTTGCCTTATTTATTAAAGAATGTACTTTTTGAGCGTCGTGGTGAACTCGTCAATGCGCTGATGCGCGATCTCCTCCAGCGTTACGTCCTTCAGGCTCTCGACAAAGCCGCGCTCCTGCTGATACAGCCAGCGCGTCAGCTTTGCGTCCAGCTTTTCATAGTGGCAGTCCTTCAGCCAGTCCTCATAGGAAATCGGCAGCGCATGACCCAGTTTTTCCTCCAGCAGCGCCTGCTTGTCGATCTTGTCGGCACGTGCGAGAATGCCGTTCCAGAATTCCAGCACCTCTTCAATGTGCTCGTGGATTTCGTAACGGCGTGCACCGCCATCGTAGATCGTGCACTTCTCAAACAGCGGATTCTGCATGGAAAGCGTCTGACGGCGGAACTCCGGCGCCACAATGCCGCCCTTCCAGTAAAAGTCGATGAGCGCACGGTTTATGCCGGAAACGCCCTTGTCGCCTTCCTCGTAGCAGCTGAAAACGCCCTCGTAGTACACGGTGATGAAGCCCTCAAAGTCCGGCCAGTAGGTGCGGATTTCTTTAGTCAGCTTTTCGAGAATCTCAATGCCCTGGGTACCGCCGATGGTAAACAGCAGAATGTTGCGCAGCTTGGCGCCTTGCTTGCGGTAATAGTCGGTGACATAGCGCAGGCACTGCACAAGCGTCTCGCCCGAGGCGATGATATCGCCGATCATCAGCGTGCTGTTGGGCACCATGGTCAGCTTGCAGTATTTGATATCGAGTGACATCTCATCATTCTCGCCAAACACGCGCTCACTGGACATAAAACTGATGTCATGCACGCGGATATGCTCCTTGTAGCAGCTTTCCTCGAGCGGGTAGTTGAGTGCGCCGCGCAGAATGGACAGAATGTTCGCCGAAGTGATCTTTTTCTGCTCCTTGAGGTAGTACATCATCTGCGAGGTAGCCGTCACGAGCGACGCATACACCTCGTAGCCGACAACCTCCGGATGGTTCATCAGCTTGCGGGTCTCTGCCTCCGAGACGATGTAGTATTCATTGACAAAGCTGCCGCCCGCCAGACGGTAGCAGTCCACACCCTGATCGCTGAATTCCGGTACGATATGGACGTCATTCCAATTTTCGATCATATCAGTTTCCTCCCTAAAAAAAGGGACCGACTGCCATTCTTGCTGGCAGAAGGTCCTTGGTTTTCATCGTTTTCCTATTGGATTCAACGGAACGCCGCATGTTCTGTTTTTACACAGCATATCCGTCCATCCCCTCTTTTTCGACTTCATTTTACTGAATTTATTATACGGGAGAAACCATACTGTTGTCAACAGCTTTGCAAGCCTCAGGCCGGATTTCTTACTTATAATCCGCATTCAGAAACAGCGGCTTGATCGTAGAAATCTCGGCGTATTCCTCCTGCGAGACCTGCATATCCGCATTCATGGTCTGCAGGTCGGCCTTGACGACCTCGAGCGCCTCCATGACGTTCAGCGCATGTCCTTCCGCAATGGCCTGCTGCATGCGGCGCAGCACGATCGGGTGCGCGTACCGTGCGGGCAGCGGAAATGCCGGAAACCGATCAATATAGTTCTGCATCTGTGCCCGCGCCTGCTTATCCCCGCGCAGAACAGCCGCATTGTTGTTGCGTGCCGTCGGCAGCAGGCGCCATCCGCCAAACAGGAAAGCTGCCGCCAGCAAGCACAGCAGCAGGTATCCGCCGGAGAACCCGCGGCACACGAGCGACACTACGCCGTAAATCAGCGCCGCCGTCCCGAGCACCATGATCGCTGCAGCCGCCCACCGATATCCTGCACTCCTGCTCTGGTAGTTGCGCCGCCGTTTAGCTGCACGACTGAGCCGCTTGTACAGCTCAGGCTTGCGCTCGAGATACGCGATCGCATTCTCCAGCTCCTCAATCTCCCGCTCGGCGCGGATGCTGAGCGGCGGTCGTCGGCGTTCTTCCGCCCTCCGGCGCTCGCACTCGACCTCGAGTTCTGCCTCCTCTTCCTCGCTGACGCACGGAATCTCCGGATGCATCTTGTGCAGCACGCGCAGCAGCTCGTCGATCTGATCCTCGTACTTGAAACAGCACACTTGCTGCAGACCATTATCGTACTCCACAAGCAGACAGGCTCTGCCTGCAAGCACACCTCGGACACCGCCGGTGCCTTCTTCTATAAACTTAAATGCCCGCGTAATGGCGGAAAACGGCACATAATAATGCCGGTCAATAAAATAACTGTTCAAATATAATGCCCGGCGGCCAACACCGCACGGACCGATCCGGCGGCAGTGCTGCTTATCGCGGACGAGCGAAGCGTCATCGAGCATGGTTCTGCTGAGCGGACGCGGTTTAAAAATCATATTCATCACCTGTAAATATTGTAACACAAAAGCATAGATTCAGCCACCCGATCCCATAAGAAATCCTGCTGCATCGGTTCTTTATGAAAACCGACAAATTCTCTCTTTCAGACAAACCGATTTTGGCACACTATCCAAAATCATAGTATTCCTATTGACAATATGTTATTCAAGTCTATACTTCCAACTACCGAAACCCGATAGGATTTATATGAATTGAAAGGAGAACCTGTCATGAGCCGAATGTACTGTATGAATCGCTGCTGTATGTGTATGCACCGCTGCTCGTGTATGCGTTCCCTTGTGACCTGGCGAATGTGCGAATAACGCGCATATACCATCCTGGCGGAAGGCATACGTCTTCTGCCTTTTTTATCGAAAGGAGTTCTCCCTTGTGAAGCATTTTGTCAAATCACTGCCAGTTCTCTCCATTCTGCTGGCGCTCGCCTGCGATATTCTGCTGCCGGATTCCGCGCAGCATCCTGCCGCAGAACATCCCTATTTTACATGGGCGCTGCTCATCGGACTGGCCGTGTATGTGATTGCCCTGCTGATATCGCTCGGCAACACCAAGGTGCGCGATAAGCTGTCGTACAGCGCACTGTTCTATGCAGGAGCGGTTCTGGTGCTGAACATCCTCAACCTGCTGACCGCCAAGTTTGCGATTCTGCCGGTGCTGTACTTTCCCTCGCTCGACCGCGTGTTCGACGTTCTCGTCGAGGACAGTGCGTTCCTCGCGACCTGCCTTGCATACTCGTGTTCTTCGGCTGGCTCGGCGGTGCAATCGTCGGCATGCTGACCGGCATTGGTATCGGCTTCAACAAGACCTTCGCCTACTGGGTACAGCCGCTCGTCCGCGTGCTCGGCCCGATCCCATCCACCGCGTGGATCCCGCTCGTGCTCATCGCATTCCCGACTGCGGTTTCCGCCAGTGCCTTTCTGATTGCGCTGGCTGTGTGGTTCCCGACTACCGTGCTCACCAGCAGCGGCATCGCTTCCATCCCCAACTCGTACTTTGAGGTCTCCTCGACGCTTGGCGCGGGCAGCTTCTACCGCATTGCCAAGGTCGGCATTCCGGCGGCTATGCCGCATATGTTCCTCGGCCTGTTCAACGGCACCTGCTCGTCGTTCATCACGCTGGTCACCGCCGAAATGCTCGGCGCCAAGTACGGCATCGGCTGGTACATCAACTGGCAGAAGGAAATGATGGCATATGCCAACGTATATGCCGGACTGATCATCATTGCAGTCACCTTCTTCATTCTCATCACGCTGCTGTTCAAATTCCGCGACCGCGTGCTCGCATGGCAGAAAGGAGTTATCAAATGGTAGGAAGTATTTCGATTTCGGGTGTATCCAAGCATTTTGTCAATCCCACAGGAGAGCGTATTACCGCTCTCGACAATGTTTCGCTCGATATTCCCGCCGGTTCGTTCGTGTCGCTCATCGGACCGTCCGGCTGCGGCAAGAGTACGCTCCTGCGCCTTATCTCCGGTCTGATTCCGATGGACGACGGCAGCCTGACGCTAGACAGCACACATATCAACGCCCCCGGTGCAGACCGCGGCTTCATGTTCCAGGAGCACACGCTGTTCCCATGGCTGTCGATTTACGATAACATCGCGTTCGGCCTGCGCGCCCGCGGCATCTACAAGCAGGAAAAGGACCGCGTAGACGAATTTATCGAGATGGTTGGCCTCAGGGGCTTCGAGCATTCGTATCCGCACCAGCTTTCCGGCGGTATGTGCCAGCGCGCCTCTCTCGCAAGAGCACTCGTTGGCAAGCCCAAGGTGCTCCTGCTCGATGAGCCGCTCGGTGCACTCGATGCCTTCACCCGCATGAACATGCAGGACGAGATCCTGCGCATCTGGAAGGAAACCGGCATGACCGCCATCATGGTAACGCATGATGTGGATGAGGCCGTGTATCTTTCGGATAAGGTGGTCGTTATGACACCCCGACCGGGACGCATCACCGGCACGTTGGATATCAAGTTGGCCCGCCCAAGAGCACGCAGCTCGGAGGATTTTCTTCACTACCGTGCGGAGATCCTTCGTCAGCTCCATTACGGCGGCACAATCAAAGAGCCTAACTACTATATTTAAAATCGCATTAAAGAACATGCGTTCATTATTATTACTTTTATTATATATTTTCCTTGAAAGGACAGAAAACCATGAAAAAGAACGGTATTTTATTTCGAGCGGCAAGCGGACTTCTCGCAGCTGCACTGACACTCTCGCTTACCGCCTGCGGCGGCTCGAGCAGCAATTCGGACGCTTCTGCGGCAGCAGATTCCGCCGATTCCGGCGCAACCCACCTGCGTTTTGCCTACCACGGCAATCTCTGCGGCGCGCCGATCTACATGGCGATCGAGAACGGTTACTTCGCGGATGAAAACATTGAACTCGAGCAGGTAACGGTCGATGCGGCTCACGTTGGCGAAGCCATCGGCGCAGATCAAGTCGATGTCGGCATGGAGCTGCTCGGCAAAATGCTTCAGCCCATCGAGAACGGCCTGCCCATCAAGTTCACCACCGGCGTACACACCGGCTGCCAGAAGCTGCTCGTCCCGGGCGATTCCGACATTAAGGCGGTCGCTGACCTCAAGGGCAAGAACATTGGCGTTCCGGGTCTGGCAGATGCAGGTACGCTCATCACCAAGCGTTCTCTCAATGCTGAGGGCATCGACATTTCCGATGGCAGCAGCGAAGTAACGTTCACCGTATTCTCCCGCAACGACCTTGCACAGGCGCTGCAGAACAAGGCTGTTGACGCCATCGTGCTCGGTGACCCGCAGGCCGCTGTTGCTCAGGAGCAGTATGGCCTGACCGCACTCATCGACACCGCTACCGATCCCACCTACAAGGACGAATACTGCTGTGATGCTTTCGTAACAAGCAAGCTGGCTGAGGAAAATCCGGAAGCTGCTGCAGCATTTACCCGTGCCGTACAGAAGGGCGCACAGTGGGTAGAGGAGCATCCGGAGAAAACCGCGAAGATCATCGTTGATAAGAAGTACACCGCCGGCGATGCAGACCTGCTCGCTGCCATCCTCGAAACCTACAACTACAAGCCCTCCGTTCAGGGCGGCTACGACGCACTCAAGCTGGGTGCAGAGCAGCTGACCGAAATCGGTATCCTCAAGGAAGGCACCGACGCGACCAAGTTCGCAGACAATGCATATATCTTCTTCGATGATGTTCCGGATGCACCGGAGAGCGACACTTCCACCGATACCGCCACCGAATCCGCAAAGGGCGCCTCTGCCAGCTTCCAGCCGGCAGCAGCAGCCGAGGAGGGGGACTGCTGCGGTGGCGGTGCTGCGACCAAGCCGGCACAGAACACCAAGGCATAACATCGGGCTTACAAGGAGGAAAGGATTATGTCGGAACTGAAATGCACACACAGCTGCTCGGACTGCAGCAGACTCGGCTGCCGTTCGGCCAGCGAGGAGCAGTACCCGCCGTTCTGCCTGACGACGAACGTAGATAAGGCACTGCTCGAGGAAACACTTGAAATCTACCGCAACGACCCGGAACAGGGTCTGATTGCACGCACCTCCGCGTGCATTGAAGGCGAGTTTTACGGCCGCCTGACCCGTGTTGAGGAAACCATCGAGTTCATCAAGCGCATGGGCTACAAAAAGATCGGCATCGCGTCCTGCGTTGGTCTGATGCGGGAGGCCTCTATCTTCGCCCGTATTCTCAAGGCAAAGGGCATCGAATATTTCACGGTCGGCTGCAAGGTCGGTGCACAAGACAAGACCGAGATTGGCGTGCCGAACGAGAAAAAGCTCAACGGCGGCTGCGGACACGAGTCCATGTGCAACCCGATCATGCAGGCCAAGACGCTTGCCGCACATGGCTGCGATTTTAACATCGTGATCGGTCTGTGTGTCGGACATGATACCCTGTTTCTGCGCCACAGTAAGGTTCCGACAACGGTTATGATCGTCAAGGACCGGGTACTGCAGCACAATCCGGTGGCGGCACTGTACGGCGCACAGTCCATGTATTCGCGGTTTAAGGATTTGGGATTGTAAATTCAGCAAACCGGCTGCAATCCGACACCGTCCGAACTGCATCCCTGCGTTTTTACCCTTTGAGCTTCATCATCATCTCTCTTTCGCCGTTTTGAATGATTGCAAAAATCCTCCTGCCTTCTTTCTGAAGACAGGAGGATTTTTCAGCTTAACCGTAACATCGGGCATAGCCGAGGCGTCTCATCTGTTTTTCTCTTTGCCGAGCGTTGAATACAGCACACCGAACACGATAAGCACCGCACCGGCAATAAAGCCGACCGTCATGTGCTCGTTCAGCAGAAGGACACCGAGCACCATCGAGGTGAGCGGCTGAATCGGGTAAAACAGAGAACAGGTGCTCGCCTCTGCACGGGAGAGACAGTAATTCCACAGCGAATGCGGAATGGTCGTGCAGAAAATCGCCACATAAAGCAGCACAAGGATGTACTTCGCGTGCAGGAAGTCCATCTCCGGGTGGGTGATGATCTCGCGGAGCATCAGCGGCAGCGTGCCGATAGCGGCAACGTAAATACCGTAAGTCGTGACGGTCAGCGCATCATACTTCTGCGAGAATGAGCGCATGAACACGCTCAACGCACTCCACGTCAGCACCGAACCGAGTGAAAGCGCTATGCCGAGGATATGACCGCCGCCGGCGTCTCCGCCGACGATGCAGACCGCACCGGCAACCGCGCTGACAATGCAGACGACCTTCTTCATCGTCATGCGCTCATGCAGCAGCAGCACCGCAAAGAAGCAGATGGCGATCGGGTTCATGCAGTTGATGAGCGATGCCAGCGATGCTCCCGCCAGCTTGGTGCCGTACTGCTGCAGACCGATGGACAGCACATAGCCGCCCAGACCGAACATGATAACGTATTTCCAGTCGCCGCCCTTGATCCTGCGCGGCTTGCCGTTCGGGTCGGGTTTACGCAGGCGCTGCAGGATGGTCATGGCGATGGCCGCGATGATGTAGCGCAGGCACAGCAGCGTGAACGGCTGAATCACATCGAGCAGTACCTTGCTTGCCGTGTACAGGCTGCCCCATAAAATCGTGGTCAGCGCAAGCAACAGGCAGGTTGTTTTATCGTTCTTTTGTTGTTGCACAGTTTGTCAACTCCCCTTTTGTGCATTATGCTTTTATTATAGCACTACTTTGGCAGATTGAACATAGGATGATATGAATTTTTAGTGATATTGCATTATGCTACTCCCGCACGTTCTCTTCACTCTGAATCAACCGCACGATATGAAAAAAAGAGGACCCAAAGGTCCTCTTTCACCCAGTTTAGTAAACGTACTCGAACTCGAACTCTCCGATCACGACCGGAGCGCCCTCCTCGATGCCCATTTCCTCCAGCTTGGCGTAAATGCCTGCAGACTGGAGCATACGATCCATATACTGGCGGGATTCATAGTCGTCGATGTTGACCGAGCCCATAATCTTGTCCACCCATGCACCGGTGACAACGTATGCGTCGCCGTCGCGCTCGATGGTCCAGTCGTTCTCGGTTGCGGCCTTCTCCTCGACCTCGACGAACTCCGGCTCGTAGATGAATACCGGCGGCAGCTGCTGCAGCTCATGCCACGTCAGGTTCATCAGCTCCTTGACGCCCTGATTGGTCGCCGCGGACAGCTCCGCAAACAGGAAGCCGCGCTCCTCTGCGTACTTGCGGATCTTCTCGACCGGCTCACGGTTATCGCCCAGCAGGTCGGTCTTGTTGGCAACAATGATCTGCGGACGCGCTGCCAGAAATTCGCTGTAGCCGGCAAGCTCTGCGTTGATCTTCTCAATGTCGTCGATCGGGTCGCGGCCCTCGCTGCCTGCCGCGTCAACCAGATGCAGCAGCAGACGACAGCGGTCAATGTGCCGCAGGAAGTCGTGGCCCAGACCTGCACCCTCGCTTGCGCCCTCGATAATGCCCGGAATGTCGGCCATGACGAAGTTCTGCTCCTCACCGACCGAAACCACGCCGAGGTTCGGCACCAGAGTCGTGAAGTGGTAGTTTGCAATCTTCGGACGCGCCGCAGAAACCATGCTCAGCAGCGTGGACTTGCCGACATTCGGGAAGCCGACCAGACCAACATCGGCCAGCAGCTTGAGCTCGAGGATAATGTCGCGCTCGACACCCGGCAGACCCGGCTTGGCAAAACGCGGCGCCTGACGCGTCGGCGTTGCAAAATGCGTGTTGCCCCAGCCGCCGTTGCCGCCCTTGGCTGCTACAAACGACTCGCTGTCGGACATATCCTTCATTACCTGACCGGTTTTCTGGTCGCGGATGATCGTGCCGCGCGGTACGCGAATGATCAGGTCCGCACCGTCCTTGCCCTTGCAGCGCTTGCCGCCGCCCGGCTCACCGGGAGCCGCAACATACTTTTTCTTGTAACGGAAATCGAGCAGCGTGGACAGATTGTCGTCCACCTTGAAGATGACCGAGCCGCCGCGGCCGCCGTCGCCGCCGTCCGGACCGCCGGCCGCCACATACTTTTCGCGGTGAAAACCAACCTTGCCGTCACCGCCCTTGCCGGATACAATCTTGATTTTTGCAATATCAATAAACATGGTAGTCCTCCTTTCTACACATGATGAAAACAGTGTCTTCGGCACTATTTTCCCCTCTATAACCAATAAAATCCCAGACAACGTCTGGGACAATAAAATACCAGTTTGCTTGCAAACTGCAACCACATGACAGGATTTCATTCAGAAATCCGAGTCATCGGCCCGCCCGCAGGCGAATTGCGCCTCCGGCGCAATCATCCAATCGCGGCACTCCGTGCCGCAACAAAACGTCCAGCTTTGCCGGATGTTTTGTTACCCCGACCCAGCCGCATTGTGCGGCGCCGTTGGGGTATCAAATTTCGGTTTCGCAAGGAACCGGAATTTGAATATAGGGGGCTTTTGAAGCCCCCTATACGCAACGCTATAATTACTGCGGGTAAACGGAAACCTGCTTGCGGTCCTTACCCAGACGCTCGAAGCGAACAACGCCCTCAACCTTTGCGAACAGGGTGTCGTCCTTACCGCGGCCAACATTCACACCCGGGTGGATCTTGGTGCCGCGCTGGCGAACCAGGATGTTGCCTGCCGGTACGGTCTGACCGTCTGCACGCTTTACACCCAGTCGCTTGGACTCGGAATCACGACCGTTCTTGGTCGAACCAACGCCCTTTTTATGAGCGAAAAACTGTAAGCTAATCTTCAGCATCTGCTTGCACCTCCATTACGTTCAAGAAATCAGAATAGTTTTGTTCCAGTTCGGAAAAATGCAGCTTCAGAGCACAAAGTGCATCCTGTCCGCGTTCTACATTGCCTTTCGGCAGCGTAAAGCGGATATGCGCTCCGTCATCCTCGATGAGAGTATCGACCGGAATATGCTGTACATCATACAGCAACGCATGCGTCAGCATAACCGCACTGGAGATCGCTGCGCAAACGATGTCTTCCCCTTCCTCCGCATAGCCTGCGTGGCCGAGAATATCCACCGCGAGGATTTTATCCTCCTGCAGCGAAAAAGTGACTTTGGTCACGGTCTTACGCCTTGATGGACGCGATGGTCACCTTGGTGTACGGCTGACGATGACCCTGACGACGGCGATAACCCTTCTTCGGCTTCATCTTGAAGATGTTGATCTTCTTGCCCTTGCCGGTCTTCTCAACCGTGCCGGTTACAACCGCGCCGGAAACGTACGGAGCGCCTACGGTGATGGAATCACCCTCGCCTACTACCAGAACCTCGTCAAAGGATACGGTAGCACCGTCCTCTACGCCGAGCTTCTCAACGTAGATTACGTCGCCCTCGGATACCTTGTACTGCTTGCCGCCAGTTTTCAGAATGGCATACATGTGTTTTCCCTCTCTTTCGTTGTAGAGTCACGCTTGGCACGGCGGTGCATCGTTTGATACACACTTACAAAAGCCTATGCACAATGCGGCTTTTAATAGCATATCACAAGAGGCACGAACTGTCAAGTCCATGCCTCTGATTTTTTTAATTTTTCCGCAGATTATGCGTTTGCATCCGCAGATGCGGAGGAAGCGCTGCTGTCAGACGAATTGTCGGACGCACTGCTGTCGCCCGAACTGTCAGAGCTGTTATCCGAGCTTCTGCCGGAAGCCGTGGTATTGCTGCTGTTATTGAAGAACGAAGCAACAAAGTCATAGAAGCCGGACGGAATCGTGCTCGTCGAGCCGGTTGCGCTGCGGTCGGTGCTGACAAAGCCGGTGTCGCCCTCTGCAAGACCGATCACGCGGTCGGTGAACAGCACATAGTACTGGCAGATCGGTGCATCGCCGGTGGAGGCAGCATAGCCGGAAGCGTCATCGCGGTACTCGCCCAGCTTGTCCTGCAGATAGCCCTTCGGAACGCTGATGTAGCGAAGCTGCGAGCCGGTGCTCTGTACTACATAAACGCCGTCGTTCAGCATCGGGATCAGGTCCACGATGCTGTTGGTCTCTGCGGTCTTAGCCGCAGGAAGCGTTGCGGTGATGCTGCTCTGCAGGGTCTGATTCTCCTGCGTCAGCGCACCAATCTGTGCGGACAGATTGTCCTTATCCTTATTCAGTGTTTCGATCTGCGAGTTCAGGTCCGCAATTTTACTGCCGCGGGACTTGAACAGTCCGCCGAAGATGATCGTCAGCAAAAGCAGTACCAGCACGGCAATGCAGAGCACCATGCGGTAATTCAGCTTGACCGATGCTCTGCGCATCGGCTTGCCTTTGCCCATACGCATGCCGGAACGCACCGGACGTGCCGGCTGACGTCTGCCTGTGCGTGCGGGACGCTCACTGCGGTCGAGGCTGCTCGAGCGCTCACTGTGGTCCGAGGCACTTTCGAACCGGCTGAAGTCCGGCTCAAAGCGGTCGAATCTGTCGAAGCGGTCGTTCTGATCGTTCTGATCCATCATTAATTCTCCTGCCTTTCAGCTGCGCTTACTTGGACGGATTTTCGATGACCTGAACCTCACCGTTGGAGTGGCCGACGATCATGCGCTTGCACATGTTGAGGAACAGACCATGCTCCAGCACGCCGAGCATGCCGGTCAGCTTGGAGTAAACGTCCTGAATGTCAAAGCCTGCGCCGAGGTGCAGATCCGCGATGAAGTTGCCGTTATCGGTAACGAAGGTCTTGCCGTCGCGTACACGCAGAACCGGATTCCAGCCGTAAGCTGCCATGCGCTCCATCGCCTGCTTGGAGCCGTACTGTGCGATCTCAACCGGCAGATGGAAAGCGCCGATCTTGTCTACCAACTTGGACTCGTCCATGATCCAGATAACTTCCTTCGCCATGGATGCAACGACCTTCTCGCGGTACAGCGCGCCGCCGCCGCCCTTGATGGCGTTGAACTGCGGGTCGATCTCATCTACGCCGTCGATTGCCAGATCAACATGATCCAGCTCGTCGATGGTCAGCAGCGGGATACCCAGCTCACGCGCCTGCGCCTCGGTAGCCTTGGAGGTCGGGATCGCCTGAATCTTCAGGCCGTTCTTTACCATCTCGCCTACTGCATTTACCATGTGGTACGCAGTGGAACCAGTGCCCAGACCAACAACCATGCCGTCCTTTACATACTCTGCCGCCTTATCGCCGGCAAGCTTCTTCATATCCATTATATTCGTCCTCCCCTGACGTGATAAACCGTATGTTGCGGTTAACTCATTAGCTTTATTATAGAATGAATCCGGACAAAGGTCAATCTTTTCTAATTTACAAAATAAAAACAATCCCGCCGAAATTTGGTGGGATTGCAAAAGCAGTCGATTTCTGTTATACTTGTCGTTAAGAAAGGTGCTGCCGCGCCTGCGGTAGGCGGTTAAGTCTTGCCCCTGTAAAGGGGGTGGTTTTATGGAATATCTCGTAATTCTTGTAGTGATACTTGTACTTATTGAGCGTATTTTAGGACCAAAGAAGAAATAACCGCCTCTCACTCCCAATGATTGCGGTTATTTCTTCCGTTTTCTTTAGGGGCTGACCGTCTACCGGCAGCACCTTTCGTTATCTTTAGTATACCCGCCCGCACCCGGATTGTCAACCCGGATACGGACGTTTTTTATTTACCGGATGCCGTTCTGCAGCTTTGCCGCCTTGAGCGTATTCTTCATCAGCATGGTGATGGTCATCGGACCGGCACCGCCCGGAACCGGCGTCATGTAAGAGGCCTTTTCCATAACCTCCGGCGCCACATCGCCGCAGACCTTGCCCTCGGCGTTGCGGTTGATGCCAACGTCAATCACCACTGCGCCCTCCTTGACCATATCCGACGTAATAAAGCCTGCCTTGCCGACAGCGGCTACCAGAATATCCGCACGGCGGCACACCTCTGCAAGATCCTGCGTGCGGCTGTGGCAGATGGTAACCGTACCATGACGGTGCAGCAGCAGCATGCTCATCGGCTTGCCAACGATATTCGAGCGGCCGACTACGACGCACTCCTTGCCCTTCGGGTCGATCTTGTACTCGTCGAGCAGCTCCATGACACCCGCGGGCGTGCACGGCACGAAATCAAAATTGCCAACCATGATCTTGCCGACATTGACCGGATGGAACGCGTCCACGTCCTTCTTCGGGTCAATGGCGTCGATGACCGCCTGCTCGGAAATATGCTTCGGCACCGGCATCTGGCACAGGATGCCCGAAATTGCCGGGCTCTCGTTGAGCTGCGCGATCAGACCAAGCAGCTCCTCCTGTGTGGTCTCCTCGGGCAGCGCATACTTCTCGCTGTAAAAACCGCACTGCTCACACGCGCGCTCCTTATTGCGGACGTAAATCTCGCTCGCCGGATCGTTGCCGACGATAATAACCGCCAGACCCGGCGTTACACCCTGCTTTTTCAGTTCTTCGGTCTCTGCCAGAATACTGCCGCGCACCTTCGCGGACAGTGCCTTGCCGTCCATTCTTACTGCACTCATATTGTCGTTCTCCTTTATCGTGAAATGTTATTCGCCTTTTTTCTCGTCCGCCTTGTCCTGCTCCGGCGCGTAGAATGCCTTCTCGACCTTGATGCGGTTATACTGCCGTACCAGCACAGCAATCGCCGCAATGCAGCTTATACCGGCCAGCAGCTGCGATACGCGCACCGGGCCGAGATACAGGCTGTCCGTCCGCAGGCCCTCAATCCACGCACGGCCCAGACCGTACCACGCTACATACAGCAGCGCCATTTCGCCCTTAAACTTGCGCTTCTTCGAGTAGAAATGCAGTGCAATAAAGCCCACCAGATTCCACAGCGACTCATACAGGAAGGTCGGATGCACCGGAGAGGCGCCGTCAATGCTCATGCCCCACGGCAGAGAGGTTGCACCGCCATGTGCCTCACCGTTGACAAAGTTGCCCCATCTTCCGATGCACTGACCAATCAGCAGACCGAACGCCGCCAGATCGCACAGGCTGGCAAACGACAGTTTCTTCATTCTGCTGTACACCGCCAGTGCAATCACAACACCGATGACCGCACCGTAAATTGCGATGCCGCCCTTCCAGATGGCGATGATCTCATTCGGATGCTGGCTGTAATAGCCCCATTCAAATGCCACATAGTAAATACGGGCGCAGATGATGCCGACCGGCACACAGATGATCAGGCAGTCCATCAGATTGTCCGACGTAACGCCGAACTCCTTCGTCCGCCGATTGACATACAGCGCCGCCAGCACAAAGCCCAGGCAGATAATAATGCCATACCAGTAAATATCCTTGCCGAACAGATTGACGGCGACACGGTTGATGTCAAGGTTCAGGCCGAGCGCCGGAAATGAAATTGCGTGTTCCATGATCTTTCTTCTTTCTATCGTTACTTCGGCTCTACCACCGACATGGTCGAGCGGTTCGGCTGTGCCCAGCGGCGGAACATTTCCTGCACATCCTCCGCATGAATGGTGTCAAACAGCCCGGCAAAATCCAGATAATGCTCGCCCGCAAAAACAGAAGCGATCTCCTGCCGTGCATACAGATCGGGCACATCCAGCATACGCAAACGCATGCCGTACAGCGCGTTCTTCATGCGGCGGAACAGCCTCGGCTCGATGCCCTCCTGCGCCAGCCGTGCAGTCTCCCGCTCGAGTGCTTCGCGCACGGCCGCAGGATCTCGGCTCTCGCCGCCGAGGATCGCGCATGCGCCATCCGGAATAAGCGAGTAATCCACATCAAAATCGCGTCCGAGCAGCCGCTTTTCGTACAGCTTTGCATACAGCGGAGAGGTATCGCCGCACAGAATACGCACCGCCAGATCACCGATCAGACTGCGGCGCAGACGGCTTTCTCCGGCCGGAACCGGCTCATCCTTAAAGCCGACCATACACTGCGGCAGCGACACCTGCATTTTGCGCGTCACAACCGGCTGATGGACTTCCGCGCGGCGCTCGCCGTAATGACGCTGACCGATCTCCGGTGCGTCCTGCGGTGAAATCTCCTCTGCCATGCGGCATACCTGCTCAAAGTCCGCTGTGCCGCACACCACGAGCGCCATGTTCTTCGGACTGTAAAACGCACGGTGACAGGTGTACAGCAGCTCCGGTGTAATATGCGAAATGCTCTCCTCGCTGCCCGGAATGGACACACGCACCGGATGATTGCGGTACAGGCCCTCATACGCGCCGACGAACACCTCCCAATTGGGTGTGTCCTCTACCATACGGATCTCCTGATTGATAATGCCGCGTTCCTTCTCCACGTTTTCATCCGTGAAGTACGGCGTGAACACGAATTTAAGCAGAATCTTCAGATTCTCCTCAAACCGGTCGGTGCAGGAAAAGTGATAGGCCGTCATGGTGTGGCTTGTGAAGGCGTTCGGACTTGCACCGGTACGGGCGAATTTCTGCAGTGCATTGCCGTCCTCATCCTCGAACATCTTATGCTCAAGGAAGTGCGCAACGCCCGCCGGTGTGTCATACCGCTTGCCCTCAAAGGTGAACGATGCGTCCACCGAACCGAAATCGGTCGCCAAGATGGCGAAGGTCTTGCTGAAACCCTTCTTGGGCAGATAGCAGATGCGCAGACCATTTGCCAGCGTGCGGGTCTGCATACTCTCGTGCAGAGCGGAATAATTCTTTGTCATTTTGCCGCTCCCTTCATAAAGAATACCGTGTCAAGCGCTGTGCTCTGTGCCGCGGCAATGACCTGCTCGCGCGTGATGTCGGCCACCTGCTCGATACGCACCTCGGGCGATACGAGCGTGCCTGCAGCCGCCTGTCCCATCCAGTAGCGCTCGAGTGTAAGCGGGTCGTCGAGCATGGTGCGCCAGCCGTTGACCAGCGTTTTGCGTGCGCTTTCGAGTTCTGCGTCCGTAATTTCGCCCTTGCGGCACAAATCCAGCTGGTGCAGGATTTCATCACGTGCGACCTCGAAATTTCTGTTCTCGATGCCGGAGCCCACGATCATCAGTCCCTTGGAGGCGACAAACTGCGCACTTGCGTAGTAGCACAGCGACTTTTTCTCGCGTACGTTGAGAAACAGCTTCGCGCTTGTCGAGCCGCCGTAGATGGTCTGGAACATCCAGTACGCCGCCGGTTCTCCGCCGGTCAGTGATGCACCGCCGGTACGGAAGCCGAGCGACAGCTTGCCCTGGGTTACCTCGGCATCCTCAACGACCTCACGAACATCACCGACAGGCCGCGCCTGCACGACCGTGTGCGGCTGATACAGCGTGCCCTCGCGTGGCTGGGCCAGCGGCGTTGCCATGAAGTGCGCTTCCACCTCATCCGGCATCATCGTACCGCAGTAGAACAGCTCCACCTGCGCCTCACTCAGCGCACGGCGATAGGCCGCGTACAACGTTTCCGGCGTAATGCGCTCCGCCTGCTCGATCGTACCGAGCGCGGACTTGCCGTAGTCCTCGTTTTCGCACATGATCTCGTTCAGCCGGCGCGGCGCCCACGAACGCGGATCGTTTTTGAGCGCGGCAATGCGGTCGATCAGATTGCCGCGTTCCCCCTCTGCATAGGCGGTACAGAACAGGCCGTCCTGCAGATACGGGTCATACAGCAGATCACACAGCAGACCGATCACACCGGCGGTCAGACCGTCGGCTCCCGGTGCATAAGCCTCATCAATACAGTCGGACAGAAAGCCAATGCACAGGTTCTCGCCCTCCTTGCGTACTGCGGCTTCGATACGCGCACCGTACAACTCGTCAAGCGCGGTGCCGAACGCCTGCATGTCGTTCAGCCTGGCCGTGCCGCGGCGCAAAACCTGCGGCAGACACGCGCGCAGCGCGGCATCCTCGCCGCCGAGCGGCAGCACCAGCATCGTGCGCAGCACTGCCCGCTTAAACTTCGGTGTGGTCACGCAGGTGAGATTGATTCCCGCACCCAGCGTTTTTCGGGTCACTTGTTGCATAATTTCCCTCGATTCCGGAAAAGTTTGTCTAACGGGTTATATTATACCGTATATGCGGGAGTAACGCAAACGTAGTTTATGTGAAGTTGCGGTGGTTTAACCGCAACGCAGGCTATTCCGGCACCGACCCGCTAGGATGCACGAACCGCGCAGGCGGTTCGCCCTATCCGGGCGGCATTTCTCAGCACCGGCTGAGCGGGGTACTCGAACTGCGCAAGCGTGTTCGTCCCTTTCCGGACTGAGAGTTTTCCGCTGAACCTCAGCGGGGGATTCGCCGTCTGCGGACGGCGGGAACGTGCCGCGCCCGCGGCTGGGACAGCGCCGTGCCCACGGCGGTGGGCAAAAAGGAAGGGACACCTACGGTTTCCCTTCCTCTTTGAACTCCTGCCTTTCCCTTGTTTGTTAGTCTGGCGCAGATTGCCGACATGTGACCGCTCCGAAACGGAGAACGGCAGAGGATTTTTACTTCCGTGTTTTTCGCAATCTGTTCGCAGGGTCAGATACATTACTGCTACACAGGCGGTTAAATTTCCGCAGGCGCGACATACCCGTGTTGCGCGACTCTTTAACACGTTATACCGCACGGCACCTACGAGAATAAATTATACCAGACATCTAAATTCGCAGATGCCGTGCGTTACAACGTGCCAAGGATTTGCGCGACACGGGTATGTCGCGCTTGCGTAGAGTAAACCGTATGTGTAGCAGTACGCTGTCTGTGAACTGCGAATATTTTGCGAAACAAACGCAAGAGTAACCCGACTGCCGTTCCCCTTTTCGAAGCGGTCACATGTCGGCAATCTGCGCCAGACTCTCCCAAAAGGAAGTGGGAGTTAAGAGGGTAGAAACCTTGGTGTCTACCCTCTTGCCCCGCCGCGGGGCGCGGCGAATCTCCGCGCTCCGCAGAGCGCAACTCCTCGCTGAATCTCAGCGAAAAACCTCCCGCCTGGAAAGGGACGAACACGCTTACGCAGTTCGAGTACCCCGCTCAGCCGTTGCTGAAAAAAACTGCCGCCCGGAAAGGGCATATTGCCGACGCAACTCGCGCGCCCCGGAAAGTCGGTGCTCCTAAAAAACAAAAAGAAAAACCACTCACTTTCGTGAGTGGTTTTCGTGGTGGAAGTTAACGGGCTCGAACCGCTGACCCTCTGCTTGTAAGGCAGATGCTCTCCCAGCTGAGCTAAACTTCCAAGTGGTGACCCGTGGGGGAATCGAACCCCCGTTACCGCCGTGAAAGGGCGGTGTCTTGACCGCTTGACCAACGGGCCAAGGGAAAATGGTAGCGGTAATTGGACTTGAACCAATGACCTTCCGGGTATGAACCGGACGCTCTAGCCAACTAAGCTATACCGCCATATCCTTTTCCGTTGTTATCGCCCGCTCGCTGACGACTTGTTTAGTATAGTCCATAATCGAGTAAATGTCAACACCTTTTTTCAAATTTTTTTGAAAAAGTTTTGAAACCGATTTTTCCGCTATTTCCCGCCCTGTTCCAGACTGTCCAGAAGCTGCTCGTAGAACGCCTCATTCCAGGTATGCGTCTGCGCCAGTTCTTCTCCGGTGAGCATAAAATACTGATCGGATACATATTCGCCTCTGTCCGGAATCGGGTCGTCAAACGTGCAGTCGATGTAATATGTTGTGCCGCCCAGCCGCACAGCATTCCAGCCGTGGTTCATTTCCTCAGATGCGACATAGATGACCTGAATGCCTGCCGCCTTGCACAGCATCTCATACGCGCGGCCGTAACCGGCGCACACAGCCTTATGATCGAGCAGCGCGCCGTCTGCCGCGAAAGCGGGTGCCGAGCCGTCCGGAACGTCCTCCTCTGCCGTATCCACATCGTACTCACACTGACGGATGAGGGTATCGTGCAGCGCACGCAGCTTCTCCTCTGCGGTCATGGTCTGCGATACCGAGCCTGCCGCCAGAACCCTGGCGTACTCCCACGCCTGCTCCTGCCGCGCCTGCCGAGAAACCTCAGTGTTCAGCTCAATGGTCTTGTTCGGCCGTGTTACCGCGTGCAGCGCGAATGCATAGGGATACTGCGCCTCCAGTGCCCGGTACACCTCGTCCGCGTCCACGTTGTCCTCGCGGAAGGCAACGCCGTTTCCGCCGTTCTCCGCGTCCTGCCGGAGCAGATCTGCCGCCTGATAGACATTATCCACCGGCTTCGCCTGCAGATACGGCAGCCAGAATGCACCGCCGCCAAGCAGAGTCATGGTCAGCAGAAAGCCGAAAAATCGTCTCATACGTCCCCTCCTTCGGGTATGACAAAGCGGGCGGCTGCGCCGCCCGCTGTCTAACCGTCAAAACGCGCCGCGCTTCGACAAAAATGCAATTATCACATCAGCTTCACGGTGTAATATACCGCAGTGATGAACAGATATGCCGCTGCCGCACCCAGTGCGATCATGACATGACTTGCCGCAAGTACAACGACCGCCGTCAGCGCTACCATCACGATCGGCGTAATGGTGAGCATCAGGTACGCGTTCTTGCTGAACCGGGTGTCGATCTTGCTGCCGCGGAAGGTGAACTTGCCCTTCTTGCGGCGCAGAGAAGCCGTAACACCGATCTGGATCAGCGCCAGCACCGCGATACCTGCTACCGCCACGGTGGACATCCACGTATGGTTAGCCGAAACCAGTGCACGGTGAATCACCAGCATCGCCGCAACACCCACACCGGTATCTACTGCAATCAGGAAAAATTCCGGCGCATAAGAATGATACACCAGATAATACACTGCCAGAACCGGCAGAACAACATACATCGCCTTGATCGGCATGGTGCCGTAGTAGTTGATCGCGGTCAGGAATACGATGGCAACGACGCTTGCAATCAGCATATTGCGTCCGCACACGATGCGGCGCACGCTGCTGCGCTTGCCTGCATGCTCCTGTCCCAGCATGATAATGCCGGCTGCTGCGCCGACAATGCCCACGCCGAGCAGCACCCGCGTTACCAGCACGCCGGTCTTCCAGGTGTTGCTGTAGCCCAGCAGACGCTCGAGGATCATCAGTACCAGTACGCCGAGCAGGCACACACTGAATACCGCGAGCACTTTGTTGGTGGTATACTCTTCCTGAGAAATTGGCTTTTTACCCACATTGTTTTTTGCCAATGTTTAACACTCCCTTTATTTCTTCTCACATGTTGCCGCCGGCATAGAGCACGGCCGCAAGCGCCGCAATCGGCGCAGTCTCACACCGCAGGATGCGTGTGCCGAGCGAAACGCTCTGCAGTCCCGCGTCCACGGCTGCCTTTGCTTCAGCCGGATCGAAGCCGCCCTCCGGCCCGACCATCAGCGAAACCGTGTCCCTGACACCGCCTGCAAGCGCATCGTGCAGACCGGTCCGCTTCTCGTTTTCGTAGAAAAACAGTGCCGTTTCGCTTTCCGCCGCCTGCGCGATTGCCTGAGCGACCGGTACAACGGCTGCCACCTCCGGCAGACGTCCTCTGCCGCACTGCTTTGCTGCCTCGGCAGCAATCTTACGCCAGCGTTCCACCTTCTTTTCGGTCTTATCCGGTCGGGAAACGCAATTCTTGGACAGATACGGCACGATACGGCTGACGCCGAGCTCTACCGCCTTCTGCACGATAAATTCCATTTTGTCGCCCTTGGGCAGCGCCATAAACAGCGTGATAGACTGCTTCGGTTCGGTATCCGCCGCGTGGCAGCTTACGACCCGGCAGGTCACGGCTTCCTTCTCCACGGCTTCCACCGTGCAGTCAAAATCCATTCCGGCACCGTCACACAGGGTAACACCTTCGCCGACACGCAGACGCAGAACACGTCCCGCATGATGCGCGTTTTCTCCGGTAAGGGTCAGCACGCCGTCCTGCGGCTGCTGATCGACAAAAAATCGAGGCATAATAATCAAATAACCTTTCCTATTTTAGCAAAAAAACAGCCGTTTGGCAAGTGAACATTCCGTGAATCCTGAAATAAATCACTTTTTCGCAGCAAAAGCGCTCCAGTCATCGCTCTTCTCGTGCGAAAGAATCGTAAATCCGCTCTTTTCCAGCGCCGCGCGCACCTCCTCGGCACGCTCGTTGAGGATGCCGGAGCAGATCAGCGTACCGCCCTTGACCAGCTTATCCGCAAACATGGGCGACATGCCGATGATGACATCAGCCACGATGTTCGCCACGATCACGTCGTAGCCGCCGCCGATGTCCTCGGCGAGCTTCGGGTCGCGCAGCGCGTCGCCGCACAGACCCCTGCCGATCTCAACATGGTTCTTTTCCGCATTTTCGTGTGCAGTTTTCAGGCAGTTCTCGTCGATATCGACGATAGTCTGCACATCCGCACCGAGCATAGCCGCCGCAATGGCCAGAATCCCCGAGCCAGTGCCCATATCGAGCAGCTTGTCACCCGGCTTTACCGCATCCTCGAGCGCCATCATGCACAGCTGGGTCGTGTCGTGGCTGCCAGTGCCGAAGGACGACGCCGGGTCGATTTCAAGAATACGGCGGCCCTGCGGGTCCTCAACCGTCTCCCACGAGGGTTTGATCATA
This sequence comes from Butyricicoccus sp. AM27-36, assembly GCF_003480945.1. Lineage (NCBI taxonomy): Bacteria > Bacillati > Bacillota > Clostridia > Eubacteriales > Butyricicoccaceae > Butyricicoccus > Butyricicoccus sp. AM27-36. The sequence goes on along the minus strand of NZ_QUJR01000010.1, from coordinate 70,394 downwards.
AAGCCGCGTCCCACCGGGAACGGTTTGAAATACTGCTTCCATCCCCACTCCCAGTCCTCCTGACGGGTCAGCGCGGTTTCGGTACACAGTCGGCCCCATGCGTGCTCCTCATCGCGCGCCTTGAGGTTTTCCAGCGCGGCACGGATATCCGCGTACTGCTTTGCACCCTCGTCGCTGTCCGGCAGATAGATTTTGAGACAGGTTTCCTGCGCGCGCTTCTCGCGCACGAGATCCTCGTCTACATAGTCCCAGTATATTTCGGTGTCCTTGAGAAATTCTTCAAAATCCGCCGCATCCTCGAGCACATAGCCTTCTACGCCGTTGTCCTCGAGCAGTGCCTCGACCGGACCGATGCCCTCGGTCGTCGTGTAGATCGTAACTTCTCTCCAGTCCATAGGTTCCACCCTGCCTTTCCTATCCAGATAACCGCGCTCCGCGCGGTATTCAATAACAATTTGCTTGCATAATTGCAACTACAAGACCGGTTTTCGTCCAGAAAACCGAGTCTTTGGTCCCGCCCGCAGGCGACTGCCGCTCTGCGGCAGCATTCAATCCGCGGCGCATTGCGCCGCAACAAAACCCGCGACATGTGCGTGGGTTTTGTTTCCCCGCCCCAGTGCCCCTGGGGCACGTCATTCGGGTATCGAAAGGCGGTTTCTCCGGAACCGTCTTTCGTATATAGGGGACTTTTGAAGTCCCCTATAAGCGGATCATGCCGTATTTCGTCTCAAAGTACGAAATGACCGCGTCTTCCTGCTCCCATGTGCCGTCATACAGTGCAAGTCCCGGAAAAACCCGCAGACCCTGCTCCAGCAGGTCGGCAGATTCCGCGCACAGGCACAGCGGACGCGAGATCATATAGCGGGATTCCTCCAGTGTGACAACATCCTCTTCGGTTTCGAGCAGCAGCTTGAACGCACCCGAATCATCCTCGGCTTCGATGAGATCCTCATCCAGATGCGGACCGCACTCGATCTCATCCGAAATGTCGATGGTCGGAGCGATAAAATGCGCGTGCTTGCCGTCCGGCGCACAGATAAAATCATCGTGATCGCGCGGCAGCGTTTTGCACGCCACCTGATTGCCGCGCAGCGCTGCGACAAATGCTTCCGTACTGTCGGGCACAATGACCTCGGTGTTGTACAGTGTGGTTTGAGACAGCCAGTCCGCGTGCATGCACACGCCGAGCGACAGCCGCGCATACGGCGCCGCGATTTCGAGCGCCTGCGTCAGCGATTCGGGATCGTGTGCGCTGATCAGCACAGTCGTAACGCCAATGCGCTGCAGCACACCGATAGCCGCCCGCACATCCGTGCCGTCCGGCAGATTGCCTTCATCGTCCTCCACCTGCAGCTCCGCAATTACCGTTCGGCCGCACAGATCGCCCAGAGCCAGCACAGCGGCACGCAGTGCCGGAAACGTCGGCGCGCCATGCAGATAATAGAACGCCGCATCGTCGTGCAGCAGCGGACGAAAGGCATCCTTGCACTGCTCAATATAGTGCATGGTGATCGGGCGTTCGCAGTGCTCCGCATCGGGTTCGGGCGGGCACTCGAGCGCCAGGCCGACCGGCAGCGGCGCCAGTTCTTCAGACCATGCATCACACAATTCGGCATTCGGTGCAAGCGCGCCTGCAAACCGCTCAGGCGCAGTATGATACAGCGGAATTGCCGCCGGATCGTTCAGCAAAAGCTGCGGTTTATGCTCGGATTGACATAAAGGAATATCCAAGGTTGTTCTTCCTCCTAAGAAGATGAAAAATATTCATATTTCAGTTGATAAAGTTTACTTTTTCGTCCAGCTGCCGTCACTCTTAACGGTATACTGCTGCGGTTTTGCCGCCGCCAGCCTGCACATTTCAAGTGCGCTCTGCAACTGATCGTCCACCAGATAGGTCTGGCCGTTCAGCGCAGTAACCGCTTCGTCCAGTGCGCTCAGCATCTCCGGAGACGCATACAGCGCCGCAGGCAGATCGTAAGCCGCCCGGAAGGACGCTACTGCGTCCGCTACGTCGCCGTCATACCTGCCGGTTGCTTCGGTGAGCAGTCCCAGCAGCGACAGGCGCTCGGTCATGGCGTAAACCGCGTCCGAGCGGTCGCCAAAACGGAGGGTTGTGCTCGTATCGAGCGGTTTGAGATCCTTGGTATTGACCGTAACCTTGCGGTTTTCCAACTGGATATCCGGCGTCAGGCCGACACCTTCCCAGCAGCCCTGCTTGGGCAGCTCGAGCTCCAGCGTGGTGATGACCAGCTTGTCGCCGTTTACCAGATCAATGTGGAACTGCCCCTGTCCCTTGCCGTAGGTCTTGCTGCCGATGAGCGTCGCCGAGCCGGTATCCTGCAGGCTGCCTGCCAGCAGCTCCGCCGCGGAAGCCGTGCCGCCGTCCACCAGAACGACAATCTTGTTAAGCGGCAGCGCATTGCCGGCCGAATAGGTCTGCTCCAGACCGCCCATATCATCGCGGTAGCGCACGCCGGCAAGCTCTGCATCCTTGACCGGTGTCATAACATTGGCCATTTTGAGCGCCGCGTCGATCAGGCCGCCGCCGTTGCCGCGCAGGTCGAGAATGACCGCACGGGTGTTCTTGGACGGCAGGCTGTCCCAAACCTCCAAAAACGCCGACCAGTCGTTCTGCGAGCCGATGGCGCTGACCTTGATGTACTCCACACCGTCCGCCATCGTCTTGTTGGAAACATACACGCGGTTGACCTGACGGCGCTCACAGGTAACGGTAATGTCCCGTCCGTAGCGGCGCACGGTCAGCTTGACCGACGTACCTTCCTCGCCGCGCAGCTTAGATGCTACATCGGCATTTTTCAGCTTGGTTGCGTCCTCACCGTTGATTTTCACGATGAGATCGCCAATCTGCAGACCGGCTTCCTCCGCCGCTGAATAGCGCATGACCTCAGCGATCTGTACGCCGTTTTCTGTCTCCTGCAGGCCGACGCCGATGCCAACAAAGCCCTCAAGCGTCGAAAATCCCTGCGAATACTCCTCGCTCGACAGATACATGGAATGCGTATCGAGCAGCGAGAGAATGTCGTTGAGCACGTCATACATCTCATCCGGATGCTTTTCCAGATATTTATTGATATAGTTCTGCAGAACGTACGGATCATGCTCTGCCTTGAGGCCGAAAGCATCAATGAGCGCCCAAACGCCGTCAAACCACGTTTCGCTCTGTCCGTCCTGCGTGATCGCACCGGCGGAGGCGGTCATCATCGCCGCCGTCATCGCCAGTGCCGCTATTCTTTTCGCTAATTTTTTCATGTGGGTCTCCTCCGCGCTCAGCGCGGCAAAAAAATCCGTTTTGCTTGCAAAACGTAACCGCATGGCAGGTTTTTTACCGAAAAACCGAGCCATTGGTCCCGTCCGCAGACGGCCGCCGTTACACGGCGGCTTGCAATCAGCGGCGCATGCGCCGCAACAAAACCCGCGACATGTGCGTGGGTTTTGTTACCCCGACCCAGCGCTCTTGGAGCGCGTCATTCGGGTATCGAAGTATGGTTTCTCCGGAACCATACTTCGTATATAGGGGACTTTTGAAGTCCCCTATACGTTGTCACATGGATTCCGGTGCGTCTACGCCGATGAGTTTCAGCACGTTCTCAATGGTCTGCTTTGCTGCCAGGCACAGGGTCAGACGCGCATCACGGACAGCCGGCTCGGCATCCTTGATGCGGCAGGCATTGTAGAAATGATGGAACTGCTGCGCCAGTGCAACGGCGTATTTGTTGAGGCGCGACGGATCGCGGCTGACAGCGGACTGCACGATCTCCTCGGGCAGCAGAGCAACCTGCTTGATGAGCTGACGCTCATCTGCGCCGGTCAGCACGGACAGGTCGGTCTTGCCGGTATCCGGCAGCGCAATGCCGCTCTCCTGTGCGTTCCTGAGCACGGAGCAGATACGCGCGTGCGCGTACTGCACATAGTACAGCGGGTTGTCGGAATCCTGCTTGATAGCAAGGTCAAGGTCGAACTCCATCTGGGTCTCCGCCGCGCGGGAATTGAAGAAGAAACGCGCTGCATCTACCGGAATCTCGTCGAGCAGGTCGGTCAGCGTCAGGCTCTTGCCGGTACGCTTGGACATGCGGACAACCTCGCCGCCCTGCATCATGCGGACAAGCTGCATGAGCACGATCTCCAGACGGTGCGAGCCGTCCAGTCCGAGTGCATCCAGAGCGCACTGCAGACGCTTTACATGACCGTGATGGTCAGCACCCCAGATGTTGATAACACGGTCGAATCCGCGCTTTTCAAACTTGTTGCGATGGTAGGCAATATCCGCCGCAAAGTAGGTATAAAAACCGTTTGCTCGGCGCAGAACGTCGTCCTTGTCGCAGCCGAAGTCGGTCGAACGGAGCCACAGTGCGCCGTCCTCGGTCTCGTAGGTTGCGCCCTTGGCGGTCAGCATGTCGATGGTCTCCTTGACGTAGCCGCTCTCGTGCAGAGTGGACTCGCGGAACCATACGTCGTAGTTGATCTTGTAACGCTTGAGGTCGCGCTCCATGCGGGCAATGTTGGTCGGCAGACCGTAACCCTCGATAACGGCGAAGCGCTCCTCCGGGGTCTTTTCGAGCAGGCTGTCGCCGTACTGCTCTACCAGATCATGCGCCAGCGCCTTAATGTCGTCGCCCTGATACCAGGAAGCGTCAAACTCGATGGCGTCCTCGCCCTTGATCTCCTGGATATAGCGGCCCTCAACAGAGTGCGCGAACTTGTCTACCTGATTGCCTGCATCGTTGATATAGAACTCACGGGTAACGTCGTTGCCGGACCAGTCCAGAACCGAGGACAGGCAGTCGCCCAGAACACCGCCGCGCGCGTTGCCCATGTGCATCGGGCCGGTCGGGTTGGCGGAAACGAACTCTACCATGACCTTTTCCGGCTTTTTGCTCTCGGTACGGCCGTAATTCTCGCCCATAGCGAATACGCCGCGGACAGCCTGCTCGTACCAGCCCTGATTCAGCGTGAAATTCATAAAGCCCGGGCCTGCAATGGTCACGGTGTCAAAGCAGCTGCCCTCGAGGTCGAGGTTTGCCACGATGCTCTCCGCGATCTTGCGCGGCGCCATGTGCAGCGGCTTTGCACACTGCATGGCAAAGGTGGATGCCCAGTCGCCGTTGGAGGAATCCTTCGGGGTCTCTACTGCAACCGGAGGAATGGTGCCCTCAGGCAGCTCGCCTGCGGCTACAGCCTTGCGGTACGCCGCTTCTACAACGCGGGTTGCTTCGGCGCGTGCGATCTCATATGCGTTCATGTGTACACTCCTATATCTAAAATCTCTTATTTTTACTTTGTTAAACGACCTGAATGTTCGGTTTGGTCGATACCGTCATCTCAAAGTGGTGTTCTCCCATGAGAGAGTTGTCCACCTCGACCGTGTAGTCGATGATAAGGTGTCCGCCGTTCTCGCCGATGGTGTTGTGCACCCGCGAGGTGTGGGTGGCGATAGCCATTTCGCTGCCGACCGGCGTCTGATACAGACCAACATGGCGCTCGTCCTCGGCGAACAGCATATGCGAGGGAAACGTACCCGTGCGGATGAGGGCAACCGTTTTGCCGTCCAGTTTGACGGTGGTCTTGGTGCCTTCGAGTCCGGTCAGTTCACTTTCCTCGTATGCGATGTAATATTTTCCGCCGCGCTCGTACAGCGTGGCAGCGGTTTGCAGGTCGATGTTCTCCTCGTCACAGCCCGCAAACTGCTGCTGGGAGGAAATCGTCAGCCAAACGTCCTTCTTCATATTTCTATGCTCCTTAGCCGTAAAACAGCTTTAATAACGGGAAATATCCACAAGCTCCGCACCGACATCGACTTTTTCCTGCAGAAACAGCTCGGCGAGCTGGTCAAAGCCCTGCGGATCGTCCGAAACGAAATACTGCGTCGTACCCGTGCCCTCGTTCGGGTCAAACTGCGTGGAGGCAAGATTTGCCGCCTCTGCGCCCGAGTCAATGAGCGTCACATCCGGACCCATAAAGTCGCCGATGACCTCCTCAAGCAGCGGATAGTGCGTGCAGCCGAGAATCAGCGTATCCACACCTGCGTCCTTCAGCGGCGTGAGATATTCCTTCACGATCGTTTCAATGACCACATCGCCGCGGTGCACGCGGCCGTTCTCGACCAGCGGCACGAACAGCGGACACGCCTGCGTGAACAGGTCGAGCGTGCCGTCCTTTTTGTGCAGATACTTCTCATATGCACCCGAACGGATGGTTGCCGCCGTGCCGATCACGCCGACTCTGCCGGTCTGCGTCATGGTCATGGCGCGGCGGCAGGCAGGCTCTACCGTGCCGATGATTGGAATGTCGTTCTCCTCGGAAAGCAGGTCGAGCGCGATAGCGGACACGGTGTTGCAGGCAATGATGATGGATTTCAGGTCAAACTGGCGCAGAAACGCCACATCCTGCCTCGCATACTTGGTAATGATATCGCGGCCGCGCGTACCGTACGGCACACGGCCGGTATCGCCGAAATAGATGATATTCTCCTGCGGCATCAGGGCGTGCAGACGGCGCACGGCGGTCAGACCGCCCAAGCCGGAGTCAAATACGCCAATCGCACGCTTATCCATTGTGCTCCTCCAGTGCCAGAGAGATCAGGCGGTCGAGCAGCTCGGCATAGCCGATGCCCTCGTAATCAAACAGCTTGGGGTACATGCTGATCGAGGTAAAGCCCGGAATCGCATTCAGCTCGTTGAAAACGACCTCACCGCTGTCGTGGGTGACAAAGAAGTCTACGCGCGACAGGCCGCGGCAGCCGAGTGCAGTGTAAACGCGGACAGCGTCCTGACGGACGGCCGCAATCTGCTCCTCGGTGATGTGTGCCGGAATGTACAGACGCGAGCTTTCGTCCTTGTACTTGGCATCAAAGGTGTAGAACTCCTGCGTCGGAGCGATCTCGCCGACCGTAGAGGCCTGCGGCTCGAGGTTGCCGAGCACAGCGCACTCGACCTCGTGACCGTCGATGAACTCCTCGACGAGCACCTTGGTATCCAGCTTAAAGGCTTCGGTCAGGCCCTCGGCCAGCTCGAGCAGATTGTTCGCCTTGGCAACGCCCACGGACGAGCCCTGCGAGCACGGCTTGACGAATACCGGGAACGCGCCCAGCGTTTCCGCAGCCGCGGCGATTACTGCCTCGGCATTGCGCTCAAAGTCATATCTCAGCGCCAGATAGTACCGCGCCTGACGGACGCCGGTGCCCTCAACGACCTTTTTGGTCAGTGCCTTATCCATCGTGTTCGCGCTTGCGGCTACGCCGCAGCCGACGTACGGAATGCCGGCCAGTTCGAGCAGACCCTGCATCGTGCCGTCCTCGCCGCCGACGCCGTGCAGCACCGGGAATACGCAGTCCAGACGGACAATCTCGATCTCTCCCTCACGGAGCAGCACCATGCCGTGCATGCCGCGGTCGGGTGCGAGAACGACCTTTACCTTGCCGGTCATGCGCTCCCACGCACCGCTCTCTACGCGGTCCGGATCACAGTCCGGGCAGTAGAACCACTCGCCGTCGCGGGTGATGCCGACCGGGTAGATTTCATATTTATCTTTATTCAGGTTTCGCAAAATAGAAGCGGCAGACAGGCACGAGATGTCGTGCTCACTCGAAATACCGCCGAATAATACAGCCAGTTTCATTTATTAGATTCGCCCTTTCGTTCGTTTCCTCTGCCCATACTTATACAGATACCATTATACGCTATCTTTTCCGCGAATACAATGTGAAAACAGTGTTTTTCCTGCACTGATCCCACAAAATTTACAATTCCTTCATAGTTATTTTTGATATACCCGTTGACGGACTATATTATATCCAATATAATATTATTAGAAACACAGGAGAGGAGGATTCCATATGTCCTATCCCATCTCGTCCTCCCTGCTGGACGGCATCGTGCTTGCCGTAGTCGAGCGAGAAAGCACCTACGGCTACCGTATCACGCAGGACGTACAAAAGGTACTGGATATTTCCGAATCTACGCTGTATCCGGTACTTCGGCGGCTGATGAAGGACGGCTGCCTGACCACCTACGATCAGGCCTATGCGGGCCGCAACCGCCGCTACTACCAGATCACCGAGCACGGCAGAGCCGCTCTGCGGCAGCACCGCATCGACTGGCAGAACTACCGCAGCGGGATCGACACGATCTTTTTTGGAGGGGTGAACGAATGAACAGAGCAGATTACATGGCAGCGCTGCGGCGTGCGCTCTCGGTTTTGCCGGAGGAGGAACGCGCGAACGCTCTGCGCTATTACGAAGAATATTTTGACGACGCAGGCCCGGAAAACGAGGCGAAGGCCATCGAGGAACTCGGCGAGCCGGCAAAGGTTGCGGCGCAGATTCTTGCGGATTACCGCGAACTGACCGCTGTACCGCATGCACAGCCGATAAAAGAGAAGCGCCGCTGGCGCGGTATCAGTCCGCTGCTGCTGATTGTGCTGGTGCTGCTCGCTATCCCGATCGGATTGCCGCTCGTATTCGGCGCAGGTGCAACCGTGCTTGGCGTGCTTCTGGCGATCGTTGTGACCGTGCTCGCGGTGATTTTCGCTGTACTGCTCATTCTGTACGGCATTCCGCTTGCGCTGATTTGCGGTGGAGCAGTCCTTGCCCTGCTGTCCTGCACGCTGTGGGCGACACCGGCGAACGCGCTCGTCACACTCGGCAACGGACTGGCTGCCTTTGCCGCCGGTATCCTGCTCGGACTGCTGTCCATCAAGCTGAGCATTCTGTTTGTGCCGCCGGTGTTCCGCGCCTTTGTCGCCGTGCTGCGTGCGCCGTTTAACTGGATTCGCAACAGATGCCGCCGTACAGGAGGTGGAAATGTATGAAAAAGCTCATTATTGCCTGCGCTGCCGTGCTGGTGCTCGGACTCGGACTGACAACGGTCGGTCATGTGCTCGGCGGACAGTTTTACAGCGTGTACTATAATGGTGCGCTGCATCCGTTCAGCGATGCCGCACGCGATTTTTCCGATACGGTTGAGAATATCCGCAATCATTATGTTTCCCCGGACGATGAGATCGACAGCTATTTCGACACCAGCTGGGTGCAGGATTACCTCGAAACCCGCCGGAATGCCATCGAGCACGGCGATATGCCTATCCAGTCGGTCGATCATATCTCCCGCATCGACCTGACGCTTAAAGGCGGCAATTTTACTATCGAGAATGGTTCGGACTTTGCCGTCAGCGCAAGCGCTAATTTCGGAGACACGCAGGTAAACGGTATACGATGGACCGCTTCACTCTGGGCGAACGATGAACCGGTCACGATCACCCTGCCTGACAACGCAAGTTATCTGCAGGTTCACATTTCCTGCGACCATCAGGCAAATGTGACCATCAGCGACCGTCTGCGCGCGGAAACCATCGAACTGTCCGCCGGAAACGGTACGCTCATCGCCGGTGAGCTGGATGCAAACAACATCACCCTTGCAGCAACTGACGGCCGCCTGTCTGCACTTCTACCCGAACCGGCAGACCAGTACCATGTACAAGCCGGCACCAACTGGGGTACAGTCACGATGAACGGCACGCCGCTGGTTCAAATCAACGAGGACGGCAGCGGCACTGCACAGTATGACAACAGCTATGATACCGAAACGGGTTCCTCTCGTTTGGACTTCCCCCGCAGCGTAACTGCCACGGTGTCCGGCTCCGGCCAGATCAGCCTGCTTTCCCAAGTCACACTCGCTAACGCCGATGCCCCTGTCTGAACTGTAACTTGACGAAATCCACAAAACAACGTATGATAAAAGAAAAGGAGACTTTACGATGAATGGCAAGAAATTGTATCGCAGTGAATCCAACCGCATGCTGTGCGGTGTCTGTGCCGGCATCGCGGAATATTTTGATCTCGACCCGACTTTGATCCGTCTGGCATGGGCGCTTGTATGCTTCCTCGGCGGTTCGGGTATCCTGGCGTATATTATCGCCGCGATCATCATTCCGTCCGAGAGCACGCGCAATAACAATATGATGTGACCCATCGCCGTTTCTCCGGAAAAGAGAGGAAGTGCTCGCTATGAGCGAAAACCAGCAGCCGCTGGACGAAGAACAGGCGGTTTCCGATGTGCAGGAGCAGGAAACCCTGCCTGCCGCAGCCGAAGATACCCCGCCCGCTGCGCAGGATGAAAATGCACCCGCCATCCTCGACGCGGAACCAGAAGAGGAAGAAGAAGATATTGATCCTGCCGATGTGAAGATCTTCGGCATGAAGCGCCATGTGTTCCAGCTGACCTGTCTGGGCGCCGCTGTCGGCTATATCCTGTGCGGACTGGTCGGTATTCTCAGTGAGAAGATGCAGGGTACCGGTCTGGGCGATATTCTGGCGAAATCGCCGAGCACAACCGTCTGGGCGGTCGTTGTGGCCGCTGTCGGCTATTTTATCGGCTCGCGTCTGGAGAAAAAGCGCGAAGCTGCTCTTGCGGACGAACAGGCCGCACTCGAGCAGTCCAATGATACAAACGCATAATTTTCCTTTTGGAGCTGTCCGGAAAGAGAGTCTGTGTAAGCAGGCTCTCTTTTCGCGTTTGCGCAACAAAAAAGAACCCCGAAGGGTTCTTTTTACCGCTCATCGCTGTGAATTTTATCGAGAATCTTTTTATCCCGCTTATCCTGCGGCTGAAACTGCGCAAACAGGTCAGGCCGATCCTTTTTCGTACGGCGCAGGCTCATTTCGCGTCTCCATGCTTCGATGTTTGCATGGTGGCCGGAGAGCAGCACCTCCGGTACTTCCCTGCCGCGCCAGTTTTCCGGGCGGGTGTACTGCGGATGCTCGAGCAGACCGTCCCAGTGGCTTTCCGCCGTGAACGCTTCCTCGTCCGGCAGAACGCCCGGCACCATGCGGCATACCGCGTCCGCGACAGCCATCGCGGGAATCTCGCCGCCGGTGAGCACAAAGTCGCCGATGGAGATCTCCTCGTCCACGCACTCGTCGATAAAGCGCTGATCAATGCCCTCATAATGGCCGCAGACCAGAATAAAGTGCTCCTTCGCGAGCAGCTCACGCGCTTTCTGCTGGTTAAACGGCTGTCCCTGTGCAGAGAGGAACACCGTGTGCACATGCTCACCGTCACTCAGCGCCTGATGGCACAGATACAGCGGCTCAGCCAGCATGACCTGTCCGCGTCCACCGCCGTAGGGCGCGTCATCCGCCTTGTGGTGCTTGTCGAGCGCATAATCGCGGATGTTGGTTGCCTTGACCTCGACAACACCCTTGTCCTGGGCGCGTCCGATAATGCTTTCGCGCATAACCGCGTTGATCATCTCCGGAAACAGCGTCATAATGTCGATTTTCATTCGATCAGACCCTCGATGCTCTCAACATAGATCACGCCGGCTTCCATGTCGATCTCCTTGAGGAACGGCTTGATGGCCGGAATGTAGATCAGACGTCCGTCCTCACCGGCGATCTCGTACATATCATGCGCCGGATTACTGGTCAGTACGTCACGGATGCGGCCGATTACGCGGTCAACGCGCAGATCGAACACCTTGAAGCCCAGAATATCCTGAATGAACACGAGATCCTCGGGCAGCTCTACGTCCTCGCGGTCGAGGTGGAGCACCTTGTTTCGCATCGCCTCGGCGGCTTCGACCGTGTCAATGCCCTTGATGTGCATAAGCACAACATTCTTGTGAACCTGCGCCTTTTCGACGGTCACAGGCGTTTTTTCGTCCAGATAGAGCGTGTCAAAGTCACACAGCACCTCAGGGCTGTCGCACCAGCTCTGCACCTTCAGGTCGCCGCGCACGCCGTGCGTGCCGACGATCTTGCCGGCCTCTAAAAATTTCTTCGGCATATTCGTTCTTTCCTCCTGCCTGTGAGCGTTTTTATTCCTGCGATGTTTGATTGATGATAATTCGTTTATCTGTTGGGGATTTCGCCGTCTGCGGACGGGTCGCGCAATTCTTTAACCCGTTACTACTCACGGCACCTGCAAATTTAGGCATTCACCACCATTTAACTGCGTAGGTGCCTTCCAACACAACACGTTAAGAGTTTGTGCGGCACTGTTATGCCGCACTCAGCGGAGAGCAAACCGCCTGTGTAGCAGTCCGGTATCTGGCACTGCGAAACGATTGAGAAAGACACGGAAGAAAAAATCCTCTGCCGTTCCTTTGCGAGTCTCAGCTCTGCAAATTTCGCCGTGCCCTCTAAGGGAAAGGCAGGAGTTCAAAGAGGAAGGAAAACCGTAGGTTGTCCTTCCTTTTTGCCCCCGCCGCGGGCGCGGCAAACTCCCGCGCTCCACAGAGCGCAACTCCCCGCTGAATCTCAGTGAAAAACACCCGCCCGTTAGGGACGAATACGCTTACGCAGTTCGTGCCCCCCGTTGAGTCAGTGCCGAAAAGGGTGCCTCCCAGGCAGAGCGTATTGCTGACGCAACTCGTGTGCCCCGCATAATCGGTGCCCGATAAAAACAAAAAATCGCCGCGCTGCGGCGATTTTCGGAAAAAGCCAGCGCCTGACGGCACCGGCTCTTCATTCAAGTTGAAGTGATTAACACTTCGGCGCGATCCGCGCAGGCTCAGTCGAGAATATCAACTGTGACGCGCTTGTTCTCGCGATTGCCTGCCGCTTTCATGAGTGTGCGGATTTCCTTTGCGATGCGGCCGTGGCGACCGATAACGCGACCCATATCTCCCGGTGCTACACGCAGCGAGTAGGTGATGTTATCGCCGTCGATCTCCTCAGTAATGGCAATCGCAGCCGGATCGGAAACCAGATTTTCGACTATATAAGTCAGTAACTCTTTCATTTCGACGACCTCACTCAATTCAGCACACCGGCCTTCTTCAGAATACCGCGAACGGTATCGGTCGGCTGAGCGCCGTTCTTGATCCACTCCTGAGCACGGTCAGCGTTTACGTTGACAACAGCCGGCTCTGCCAGCGGATTGTAAGTGCCGATCTCCTCGATGAAACGACCGTCACGCGGGTAACGGGAATCAGCGACAACGATGCGGTAGAACGGAGTCTTCTTAGCGCCCATGCGACGCAGTCTGATCTTTACCATTGAAATTTCACCTCCTGTTATAGAAATTTATCTATTGTAAATTTACTTTACAAACGAATAGCGATTAAAACGGCAGCTTGAAGTTGCCCAGTCCCGGAAAGCCGCGGCGCTTTTTGCCCTTGCTGCGTGCCATGCTGGTAAGCTGCTTGGTCATCTTCTGCATGGCCTCAAACTGCTTGAGCAGCTTGTTGACCTGCTCGACCGACAGTCCGCAGCCGTTTGCAATGCGCTTCTTGCGGGAGTAGTTGATGATGGAGGGATTATCTCTCTCCTTCGGGGTCATAGACTGGATGATGGCTTCGGTATGCGCCATCTGCTTTTCGTCGATCTTTGCACCGGCGAGGGCTTTTGCGTCCACACCCGGCAGCATGCCGAGCATTTCCTCCATCGAGCCCATGTTTTTCATTTTCTGCAGCTGATCGTAAAAATCGGTCAGCGTCAGCTTGCCGGCCATCATCTTCTTGGCGGTTTCGGCTGCCTGCTTCTGATCGAAGGACTCCTGCGCCTTTTCGATCAGCGTCAGCACATCGCCCATGCCGAGAATGCGGCTTGCCATACGGTCCGGGTGGAACGGCTCGATATCGCCGAGCTTCTCGCCCGTGCCGATGAACTTGATCGGCTTGCCGGTAACGGCCTTGACCGAAAGCGCTGCACCGCCGCGTGCGTCGCCGTCCATCTTGCTCATGAGCACACCGTCGATGCCGAGAGCCTCGTCAAAGGTCTGTGCGACCGTTACAGCGTCCTGACCGGTCATTGCGTCCACCACGAGGATGATCTCGGTGGGCTTGACCGTTGCTTTGATGTTTTTCAGCTCGTCCATCAGCTTTTCGTCGATGTGCAGGCGGCCTGCGGTATCGAGGAAAACCAGATCATAGCCGTTCTTGCGGGCAAAGTCGATGCCGTGCTTTGCGATCTCGACCGGATCGCCCTGACCTTCGTCAAAAACGGGGATGTTAAGCTGCTTGCCAACTACCTTTAACTGTTCGATAGCTGCCGGACGGTAAACGTCACAGGCTACGAGCAGCGGTCGGCGCTGCTGCTGCTTGCGGAGCAGAGCGGCCAGCTTTGCGCAGTTGGTGGTTTTGCCGGCGCCCTGCAGACCGGCCATCATCACGATGGTGGGCGGGTTCGGCGATATGGTCAAACGAGTGGTCTGGCCGCCCAAGAGCGAAACCAACTCCTCGTTTACGATCTTGATGACCTGCTGGGTCGGAGACAGGCTTTCGAGGATCTCCGCGTCCGTTGCCTTTTCGGTAACAGTCTTGATGAAGTCCTTTGCGACCTTGAAGTTGACGTCCGCCTCGAGCAGTGCCATGCGGATTTCCTTCATTGCGTCCTTGATATCGGACTCGGTCAGCCTTCCCTTGCTGCGCAGGTGCTTAAAAGCAGATGAAATTTTTTCGGTAAGCCCTTCAAATGCCATGTTAAGCCTCCTGCCTGAGCTGTTCGAGCAGTGCCGTCATGCGGGAAACGATCTCGTCCGCCTCGGCACTGTGCAGTTGTGCGGCGTTCAATTCATGCAGCTGCTCAACCTCGTGCTGAAGTTCCTCTGCGCACCGCTCGGTGTCGCCGTATCGGGCCACCAGACCGAGCTTGTCCTCCATCTCATGAAGGGCGTGCTCCGCTCGCTTGATGCTGTCGCGCACACCCTGACGGGTGATGCCGGCGTGCTCGGCGATCTCGGAAAGCGAAAGATCTTCATTGTAATACAGATCAAACAACTCGCGCTGCTTCTCGGTGAGGGTTTCGCCGTAGAAGTCAAACAGCAGGCTCATTTCAAGCGGTGTTGCCTTCATGGTGATCCTCCCTCCGAAGTGTAAAGTGTTTTGCCTTTACATCGAACGTGATTATTCTATCCTATATCGGCTCTTTTGTCAAGAGGGAACTTTTCATATTGTAAAGATTTTTTCGTTCCGGTTGCATCATCGGGAATTGCGGATGGAAACCGCAGCTTCTCCCGCTTTGCAAGCGACCCGCTCACCGATTCATCCACCGAATCACGCTCAGCGCCTGCGGCGCGATCTCACTCGGAGACGCCGCCGGCTTCGCCAGAAAATATCCCTGCAGCAGATCAACGCCCAGTTCAATAACCTTGCGCAGCTCGGCTTCGGTCTCGATGCCCTCGGCAACGATCTTCATGCCGCGTCCGTGTGCGTATTCCACAATATCCTTGACCAGCTGCTGCTTATCCGCATCGGTGTCGATATCGCAGATGATGGTGATATCCACCTTGATATAGTCCGGCGACAGCTCGAGCAGACTGTTGCTGTTGCTGTAACCGCTGCCCCAGTCATCCAGCGCGAACGCGCCCTGATCGCCCAGTGCCCTGCGCTTGCGCTCCAGCGCCTCGCGGTCGATCTCCTCTTCCTCGGTGATCTCGATGACCAGATTATTCAGCAGCTCGGCAAACTGCGCCTTGAATTCCGCAACATCCTCATCCGTCAGGCTGCTGCTGGCAATCGAGTTGAGAAACAGCTTGGTGTTCCTATGCAGTCGCCCCCTGTTCTGCATCATCACAAACGTGGATGCCGCCTTGAAGGCGGTCAGCCGCTCAACCTCGTACAGCTTGTCCATCTCGCGCGCCAGCTTCATCACGGTCAGCGGCGAACTCAGAAGCGGCATTTTCACACGCAGCAGCGCCTCATACGCCTCTACCCTGCCGGTATGCGCTGAGAAGATCGGCTGAAAATGGTAGCCTGCACTGCTCTCACGCAGCATCTGCAGGAATTCCCTGCGCAGCTGTGCTGCGTAGACCTCCTGATTATAGGCGCCGATATCAAATTCACCCATTTCGCCCTTGGACTCATGCTTCACCTGATACATGGCAAAATCCGCATACTTTTTGAGCGTAGCCAGATCCCTGCCGTTCTCCGGATACCACGCGATACCGCCGGAAATGCTGATGCGCACGGTGTCGCCGTTCGGCAGAAGCGCCGTGCGCTCCTTCATTGCATCGGAAAGCCTGTTCAGCACCTGACGGATTTCGTCTCGTTCATCGTAACCATAGAACAGCACAATGAATTCATCTCCCGACATACGGGCGCAAATGGTATTCTGGGGCAGCGTCTGTGCAAAGCACTGACCCGCCAGATTGATATATCGGTCGCCCCAGTCATGGCCGAACGTGTCGTTGATATGCTTGAGGTTATCCATATCCATCATCAGCAGCGCAGCATGCCCCAGCTTTTCCGGCATACGGAACAGTTTTTTCGCCCGTGCATCAAAGGCCCGGCGGTTGTACAGACCGGTCAGCACATCGTAATCGCGCTCATGCTCGATGCGGCGGCGCTCAAGTGTCGCTGCAGTCACATCCTCGACCAGACCGACCTGCAGCTCATCCTCGCCGGTGATGCGCAGCATGACAAACCGCTCACTGCCGTCCTTTTGCGGAATGGTGAACACACAGCCGCCGTCCTGCAGACTGAAGCTCTCATTCTGTAGCACCAGATTCTCCATCAGCATCTCAAACCGCTCCCGCGTCACATCATTCGGGTTGGCGTTCTGCATGCCGAGCATGGAGAAAAAGTTGTCGGTCACGAATACTTTATCGCTGTCCTCACGGATTTCATAGCCGCCGAGTTCAATACTTGCCATGTCCATAATACGCAGGAATTTCGTGGAGGTATCCAGAATATCCTGACTGAGCTGGGTGATTGCAGTGGAAAAGCCGTCTAACTCGCGGATGCCGGTGCGCGAGAGCTTTGGGATCTCCGTTCTCTTATCCTTTATAGCGGCTATCTCGTCGGACAGCTGCCGGATCGGATGCGCCAGTCCACGGCTGACCAGATAGCTGCATACCAGACCGACAGCCAGCGTCAGCACGACTGCCACCAGCAGCAGACTCTGCATATCGTTGGAGATTTTATACAGCGTGCTGTTGGGCACTATGCCGAGCAGCAGCCAGTGCTCATCCGAAAATGGTGCGTTGCGGTCGTACAGCGTCAGCGGTTCCGCACAAGCGAAGTATTTTGTCTTATTGATGACAATGGTGCCGGCAGCACCGTTGTTCCGCATGACAATGCTCTGCGCGCTTTTCAGCGAACGATCCTGCGTAGAAAACGTCACCGGCTGCAGCGGGATGCCGCCGGCCTGCTTTTCATCAGTCGTTACGGCGAGCAGGTATGCGCCGGTGCCGTCATTCTGCAGTTCGGTCAGCGGCAGCTGCTCCTCCAGATAGCTGCACAGCAGCTCCACGCCGACAACGCCGTACACCGTGCCGTCCGGCAGGATGAGCGGCTGCGCGTACGCGATCGCCTCCCGCTTGTCTCCCGGCAGAACATACGGCGAGGTCGTCCAGCGGCCGTACTGCGCCATCATCAGCTTGCCGCCGTCCTGATAGGCGGTCCTGAACGGCTGATACACAAAATCATCAAGCTCTTCATAGTCCAGCGCGGGCTGCCAGCAGGAGTCTGTCGAAATACGCATGGACTTAACGATTCCTGCCGGTGCAAACGACAGCATCAGATCCTCGTTGCGCTCGGAAGCCGCCGCATCCGGGTCCAGATCGCGCAGATAAATGCCCGGCAGACGCCCATTGATCTTGCGGGCATCCAGATCGCATGTATTGAGCACAACGAATACACCCGTCACCGACGAGCTGCGCAGCTGCATCACCAAATCATCTGCAATCGCTTCAAGCAGCGGCTCGCTCGAAGCACTGCTCTGTCCCAGCGTATCCTTTGAGATTTGACCGGAGGCCAGTAGCGCTTCGGTTTTCTCGTTGATCCGCTTCGGCATATCACCGAGATTCTGCGCCTGCACGAGGAAATTCTCCAGATAACTGCTGCGGTTCTCAACCTGTTTGGCTAAAATATCCTCCGCATTCCGGTCCAGCTGCTGCGGCACGCGGCTTACCGCGATGGAGCCGATCAGCAGTGTGACCTCGACCGCCAGAATGACCAGTACCGATATAAATATAGTGGAAAAGACCGATCTTTCCCGTTTTTCTGTTGGCTTACTGCAAGCCTTCATACCGCACCGCCTGTTCAAACCTGATCTCTCGAGCTGTTTCTCTTATCCTTCGTATGCCTGAAGCTGCGCCAGCGTATCCCGATACCAGCTGTCAAAATATGCATCTGTCAGGAATTCCGCTTCGGCCTGCTCCGCGCTCTGTCCGGCTGCAATGCGCTGTTTCACCGCGTCGCGGTCTGCCACAGCAAGATCACTCATTGCGTATTCCAGCACCTTGCGCGCGTTCTTGCCGCCCTCGAAGGCGCGGGTAGTGTACAGCTTATTCTCGTTTACCGTCTTGACCGCCATCTGCAGAACGGACTTGACCTCGGGTGTCATAGCAACCTCGCTGTCAGCCAGCATTTCTTCTTTATTCGCTTCCCGGGTGACCGGCAGATAACCCGAGTTGATCGAGAACTGAATGTTGTTCTCCGGTGCGGTGAAATACTTGAGGAAGGTTACGCTCGCCTTGATCTCCGCCTCATCGCCTTTGGTGACAACCATGCCCGCACCCTGCTGCACCGAAACCGGTTCACAGCCCGCAAAATGCGGATTCGGCAGCACTTTCAGCTCGATCGAATGGCTGTCGTCATCACTGGTCATTACGCTGTCCGGAAAGAAGGTTGCGCTCGAGCTGGAGCCGACATAGGACAGGATCGTACCGGTTTTGATGTCATCGCTGCGGAAATGGCCGTTTGCCTCAAAATAGCCCTTGATAAACGGCACATAGTAGTTGTCCCACAGCTTACGGATAATATTTTTATCAAAATCAAGCGTCATTTTGCCGTTCTGCACGTCAAAAATCGTGCAGCCAAGCTCCTTTGCACCGATGAGCAGATAGTTTGCCATCGCATCTCTGCCAAACAGAGCACGGCCGTCATCCGGCGCTTCGGTCTGCGCGTCCGTCCAGTTATAGTATTTCTCGGCTGCTGCGGTCAATCCCTCAACCGTCGCAAGATCGTCATAGGTCGTGCCGGTCGCCTGCGAAAACGCCTGCCAGTCGGTATCGTTCAGATAGAGCACCTCGGTGGCCTTTGCGGTCGGGAAAATCTTGATGCTGCCATCACCGTCAAAGTCACCCTCGATGAGATAGCCTTCGATGTACTCGCTTTTCTCGCTTTCGGTCAGGTAGTCGTTCAGGTCCACGACCATGCCCTGCTGATCGAGCGCATAGGCGGTATCCGCATAGCCGGAAAAGATATTCGGCAGTTCTTCCGCACCGACCTTGCCTTCCGCAGCGTTCAGCACGTTAGTCTCCAGATCATTTACACTGCCCTGACTGGCGCTTTCCACCGTGATCCCCTGCTCTTTGCCGACCGTATCGTTGAAATTCTGCACCATCCGGTTGAATGCTTCGAGCTGCTCACCGTTATAGTAGTTCCAGATTGTGATCGTCACCGGCTCCTTTTCCGCACCGCAGCCGCCGCATGTCAGCGCCAGCATGACCGCAGCCGCCGTTCCGGCGATCAGCCGCTTGTGTACCTTCATAGTTTCCTCTTTTCCTCCTGATAGTATGTAAACAAATTCATCCGATTCTATGTATTTTCCCATATGCACGGAATTTTTCTTTTTCCATTCATATAAGGCAACACCGCACAATTAAAGCAGAGTGCACCGCGCGTAAAGAGCGCGGAAATTTTACGCGGGCATGCTGCCGCATGGCAAATGAAATTGATAATGGTATTTGTGTGCTGTATGCATGCACCCGCTGCAGTATCTGTCTGAACTGCTATAGTTTATCACAATGCGCAAAAAACGTAAAGCGCGAGTTCCCGAAGGCACATTGCACATTGTTTTTGCTTTTCTTTTTCCGCACAGCATGGTAGAATACTATCAGTCCGAAAAAGGAGGGCGCATGCCATGAAATGGCTTTCACATCTGCGCACTGTGCAGCACCATCGTTTTCTGGTGCTCCGGCACTGCTGGCGCGTTGGATTATACTGGCAGGGACTGACGCACGATTTGAGCAAGTTCAGTCCGGTGGAGTTTTCCGCCGGTGCAAAATATTATCAGGGCAACCGCAGCCCGAACGAGATCGAACGCCGCGAAAAGGGCTACAGCGCAGCATGGCTGCATCATAAGGGCCGGAATAAGCATCATCTGGAGTACTGGATCGACTACGCCGCCGACGGCTCCGGTATGTGCGGCATGAAAATGCCCATTCAATATGTAATAGAGATGTTCTGCGACCGCGTAGCCGCCAGCAAGACCTATCGCGGTGCTGCCTACCGCGACAGCGATCCGTATGATTACTATGCACACTCGGTCGATCACTATATCATCCATCCGGATACCGCCGCCGCACTGGAATCCCTGCTGCGTATTCTGCGCGACGAGGGCGAGGAAAAGGCGTTTGCGGCTGCACGAAAACTGCTTAAAACGGGATATTGAGCAAAAAGGAATCAGCCGGCCGGCTGATTCCTTTTTATAATATGATGTGCGGCCGCAAAAGTATCCACAGGCTGTGGATACTTTTTGTTGATGTCCGCTTTGCAAGCAAAGAACCGAAACAGCGCACAGAACCTTCGTTCCGTGCGCTGTGTGTTTCAGCATTATCACCCTTGGGCAAATACCGCCGCCCCGAGGCGGTACGATTGGGAACGTTGGAGCGTCAGACCCGACCGTTTTTCCAAAGGAAAAAGAGATTTAACAGCGTGCAGCCGGTCTGCGAATTACTCCCACAGACCCTTAGCCTTCATGTCGTCGATGTACTCATCGCAGTTGGTGGAGTCAACGACCTTGGAACCGGAATCAATAAAGGAATCAACCTGTTCGCCTTCCAGCGCCTTTACCGCAGCTTCCACTGCCTTATAGCCCATGTCGTAGCCGAGCTGGGCGATATCCATGCCGAGCGTACCGTCCTTGATGGCAGAGATAGCGGAGGTATTGCCGTCAAAGCCGCAGACGATGGTGTCAGCATACTTGGCGTTGCCGGAGTCCTTGATGATCTTAACAACGCTCATTGCCATGTCATCGTTGGAGGAAAGAACAATATCAATGCCGTCCGGATACATCTGCATAACGGATTCCATTGCGGTTGCAGCCTTCTCAGCCAGACCGTCGCAGTACTGCACCTCAATGACCTCGCCGCCGGCTTCCTCAACGCCTTCCTTGTAGCCGGCCAGACGTGCTTCGTGCGTCTCGTCGCCCTGTACGCCGGTAACGATAAGGACAGTCGGCTTGTCAACACCGTTCGCCTTGGCGGCTTCTACGGCTGCCGTGCCGCCGCTCTTGGCAGCGTCCTTGTTGCCGGTGCCGACAAACGCGAGCTTCTTGTCCGAGGTAAAGTCAGTATCGAGTGCGATTACAACCTTATCGGTATTCGCAACCAGCGTGGAAGCAGAATTCGACTGCAGCGGAGCCAGTACCAGCGCGTCAATGCTCGGGTTGCCGAGCGAGGTCTCGATCATGTTGACCTGCTCATCATAGGACGTTGCCGAGGTCGGAGACTGAATCTCTACGTTTACGTTGTCGTGCTCATCGGCGTATGCTTTCGCACCTGCCATAACCTTGTTGAAGTGGCCGTCGGTCAGCTTTACGATAACCGAGATGTTGTAAGCGTCGCTGCTGCCGCTGTCTGCGGAAGAACCGCCGTTGTCGCTCGCAGAGGAGCCGCCGCAGCCCGCCAGCATACCTGCACACAGTGCGCTTGCCAGAGTCATCGCTAACAGTCTCTTTTTCATGATAATTGTCCTTTCTTTCCTCTCGTTTTTCTCTTCAGGGGTCTCTCTTTTTTATTTTTATTCAATAGCGCCGAAGCGTTATTTTTTACAGATCGCAGGGCATTGCTTCCTTGAGTACGGTGGTGGACTTTTTCAGTCCGGTCAGTGCCGGCATAGTCAGATCCTCCATCTCCTGACTGATCGGGCCGTCATAGCCCTCCATGCTCAGGCAGGACAGGAATTCCTTCCACCAGCTGACATCATGGCCGTGACCGAGTGCAACATAGTTCCATGTGCGCTTTGCAAACTGGTCGATGGTCTTGGTGTCGAGCACGCCGTCCGGGCCGATATAGTTGCGTTCGATGCGGACGTCCTTGGCGTGTACATGGTAAATGCGGTCCGCGCCCAGCTTGTGTACTGCGGCGACCGGATCGCCGCCCATCCACATCAGATGGCTCGGATCGAGGTTCATGCCGACCATCGGGCCGACTGCGTCACGCAGACGAATGAGCGTTTCCGGATTGTAGACCATCTGGCAGCCGTGGTTCTCCAGTGCGATCTTCTCGATGCCGTTGGCCTTTGCCAACTCGACGGTTTTCTTCCAGTACGGAATGAGCACCTCTTCCCACTGCCAGTTGAGAATCTTGGTGGTGATCGGCGGCCAGCTCGTTACGATCCAGTTCGGGGTGTGATCCTCCGCCGAACCGCCCGGGCAGCCGCTCATCATAACGATTTTCTTGACGCCGAGCAGACCTGCCAGCTTAAAGGTCTTTTCGACTACCTCCTGATGCAGCTTGCCCTCCTCGTTCGGTGCAAGCTGGTTGCCCGAGCAGTTGAGCACCTCAAGCACCAGTCCGCGCTTTGCGATAGCGTCCATAAAGCTTTTGCGGGCTTGCTCGCTCTCAAGCATGGCATCGAGGTCAATATGCGGCGCTTTGGACCAGTTGCCGCAGGCGATTTCGATGGACTCGTAGCCGAGTTCCGCAACGGTATCAAGCATTTCTTCAAACGGCATGTAGCCGAGACAGTCGGTATTTAAGCAGAATCTCATTTTGCATATCCTTTCAGAGTGTTCTTCGCTCGTGCCACGGCGTCCGATGCACCGCGGCACGCGAAAGAGAAGTAGAAAATAAAAAGAGAAGATAAGTTATTTCTTATAGAAGTCCGGCATTGCGTCATACTTGATTTCAACAACGGACTGGGTGTCACGCGCCTTGGAAGCGGCCTTTGCAGTTACCTGTGCGGTATAGCCGTCCCACGCGGACGGACCGTCTACGCGGCCTTCCTTGCAGGCGTTGATCCAGGACTGGAATTCGATATTGTACGCTTCCGGGAAGCGCTCGGACCAGTCATGGCAGATGGGCGTTACGCGGGAATCATTGGTACGGATCATTGCGTTTGCCGGTTCCGGCAGATTCAGGCAGCCTTCCTCGCAGACGACCTCGCAGCGGACGTCATAGCCGTAGCGGCAGTTTACGAAGGATTCTACATCAATGCGCACGCCGGATTCGGTGGTCAGATACATGATCTGCGGGTCGCGCAGCTCGCCTTCCGCGTTGCGGGTGGTCTTGGGGAATACGACCTCGGCAGTCTTGTAGTTTTCACCGAGCAGCCAGCGCAGAACGTCGATTTCGTGGATCATGGAGTTCTCAACCGGCATAGAGGTGGTAAAACCCGGTGCGTCATAGTTGCGGTGTACGCAGTGCAGCATGAGCGGCAGGCCGTACTTGCCGGAATCGATAGCTTTCTTAAGCTGATTGTAGCCCGGGTCATAGCGGCGCATGAAGCCGACCTGAACCAGCTGCTTGCCGGCGGCCATCTCGGCCTCTACGATGCGCTTGCAGGCATCCGCCTCGGGTGCGAGCGGCTTTTCGCAGAATACATATTTGCCGGCCTTGATTGCCGCCATGACGTACTGCTCGTGGAACGGATCGAGCGTGGTAACAACAACAGCGTCGATTTCGTCCGAAGCGATCATCTCCTCGCCGCTCTCCCAAGCCTTGATGGCGTACTTCTCGGCAACCGACTTGCAGAAATCAACATTTGCGTCCGCGCAGCCGACTACCTTTGCACCCTGCAGGGTGTTGTTGATACGCTCAATGTGCGTGCGGCCGATTGCGCCCGTGCCTACCAGACCGATTTTCAGTTCTTCCATGATATTTCCTCCTCAAGTATGTCATTTCTTCTCATTTATGCAATTTTTTCTTTACGAGTACGTACTCGTAATTCTCTATAAAAAATATCTGCTGTTATTTAGCAAATATCTTTTGACGGGATTTTATGTTTTTATCGCTGTATCAGCCGATTTTTCGATTTACGAGGACGTACTCGTAAATCTCTACAAAAAAATATCTGCGGGATTCGCAAATATTTTTATGAAAAACATTCCTTAACCAGAATACGGATGTCGGTAAAAATACGGTCGATCACGGGTTTTCTACCGAATACGAGCTGATCCATGATCAGCTTGACCGGAAGCGCGCCCTGCTCGTCTTTTTCACCGCCGAGTGTCCAATCTACAACGCCCTGTCGCATCAGCTCTACGATTTCGGGATAATCCTCGTAGCAAAGCACACGAACATCGTTCGCACGACCGGTTTCGATCAGCGCCCTGCCGACCTGTGCTACGCCGCCGCAGGTAATGTAAATTCCGCGCAGATTCGGCTGTTCTGCTAACAGCTGCACCGTTTTTTCATAGGTAATCTGCGGATTTTCGAAGCTCTCCACGCGCGATACGATCTCAATCTGCGGATACTCCACTTTCAGAAAATCCGTAAATCCCTGTTCACGCATCTGCACATAGTAGTTGTTGTTTTCTGTCTCAATCGCACTCGAAATGATGGCAATCTTGCCGTTTCCGTTTAGAAACTGCCCCATCAGCCGACCGGCAATGCGGCTGGCTCTTGCGCTGTCAATGCTGACACAGCAGGTACGGCGCGAACCGTCGATATCCGAATCGGTGGTGATAACAGGAATACCTACATTAGCCGCCCGGTTAATCGCTCGACGCACACAATCTGCGTTGATCGGACTGAGGATGATGCCGTCGGACTGCTCGTTGATGGCCTTGTCGATATACTCGCTCTGCCTCTTGGCTTCCTGGAACCCGGTAACTGCATAGCTGACTTCAATATCGAAACCAGTCTGCTCTTTTACACCGCGTTCGATACCTTTTTTCAGGTACGGCAGTGCATCCACCTGCACCAGAATGGCAGAAATGCGGTACACCTTGCCTTGACGCTGCAGCACACGGCCGCTCGGATTGGGCGTATAGCTCAACTCGTTAATAATGGCCTGCACTCTTGCGCGAACCTCATCGCTGACACCTACACGGTGATGTACGACCTTATCGACCGTTGACGGATGAACGCCGGCACGCTCGGCGATTTCCTTCATGGTAACTCCCATGCCGAACGACACCTCACTTTCATCGGCATAACAGTGCTTTATTGGTTAACGTGTACGTCCTCGTTATTTTACGAGTACGTCCTCGTTATCTGACGATGTTATTGTAGCGCGATAAGCACGCAGCTGTCAACTGTTTTTTACGAAGTTTTTGAAGTTTCATCTTTTTCATAAAAGCCATGCTATGTTTTTGGTGTTTTACAACAAATGCTGTCACGATTGCTGGCAAGAAAATTTAAGTCGTTCTAAAAGTTATCATTTTCCATCTATAAATGCAAAAAGCTGCACTTTTCGTAATAAAAAGTGCAGCTTTCATGGCGGAGACAGAGAGATTTGAAAAGCAAAGTTTTGATTTTTTGCATCTTTTTCTGTGTTATTCCGTCTTATTCAGTTCATCATCCCGTTTTTTGAGTACATATAGCACATACAGTTTCGGTTGTTTTTATCGTGATTGCTGTCACGTTGCTGTCAGTCCGAGCGGTTTCCCGCTCGGGCTTTTGGCTTTTATACCGGTCTAAACACACCGCCGTCCAGACGGCCGATTACCCATGCGTCAGAGCCGTTGACCTCTACAATATATTCGGCCTCCCATTCATACTCACCAATCTTTGCACAGACCAGATATTCGTTCTCTGCATACGGTTCAACATAATCAAAACCCGTACAGTAATCGCCTTGGCTCTCCACATAGCTGCTGACCGCACCCTGCGCCAACTTTGTCGGCGAAACATCCTGCTCGGCCCAGCCCATCTTCTGCTCATATGCAGAAATAGTATCAACGTTCGCCTTTTCTACATCGTTCAAGCCACTGCCATCATACGACGAATTCGGTGTGTACCACGATTTAGCCGCAAAGTAATTCTGGATTTCCTGCGTCTGGAATACATAGCCGTGACGAGCAAAAATCTCGTTGCGGGCCAGCAGCGCCGTCTTTTGATTCCAGCCTGCCATATCGTCCTCGGTGATGTACTGCCGATCACTCGGAAAAATGTAATCAGCCGACGAAGCATCCGCAGTCGATGCCGGTTCTACTGCTGTCGTATCAGCAGTGTCTTGCTGTGCATAGTCGTTCATATCCAGATAACCATAAGCATCCAGCAGCCACGAAACCGAGGTTTCCAGTGCGTCCTCACCAAACAGCGTGCAAAGCTGTGCGCGATCACCCGTATAGTTTGCTGCCGCACCATACAACACTGCAGAACCGGAGATCTGATCCAGCTGATCAATAAAGACTTTCATCTTCTCTGCGCTGTCGAGTTCTGTTTCATGCTTTGTGGTGTAAGCCATAAAGTATAGACTGTTTAACTCTGCCGGAAGGTCGCTTGCCTTTTCAATCGTTACATTCGGATCAACAAATGCAGAAATCTTGAACACCTGCTCATCCAGCATTTTGAACTGAATCGTTGTGTCGCCCACGGTTTCATCCGTATACTTTACTTCAACAATCTGCTGACCATCATCGTTCTCTCCGCCGTCCCACTCGGCTGTGCAGTCCAGCAGATCTTCATAGTAGCTGCCGAGCAATTCCTGCACCGTCATATCGGTAAATTCACCGAGATAGCCGTTTTGCACCGTTTCGATATAAGTATCTGTACTGGTCGAGCCTGTATTACCACCAGACGTACCAATCATCACTGCAATCAAAATCAGTACAACCGCCACAATACCGCCGATGATAAACTTCTTTTTACCGCCCTTTTTCGATGGTACTGGCGCTCCCTGTGGTGGTATTACATTCTCATGAACGTTTTCTGTGCTTGCAGCAGCTTCCACCGTCTTTGTGTCCTCTTGAACTGCCTCTACGCCCAGCGGAGAGCCGCATTTCGGACAAAATGTTTTCTTCTCCTTAATTTCCGTACCGCAATTTGGACAGAACATCTTTTACCAACTCCTTAGCATTAAATTTTTTACGAATAACAGCAACGTTATCGCCATGGAGCAGATACCATATCCCGCTAAAACGCCTGTGGCAAATCTCCTGCGATTGGTAGATACCTGCCACTCCAACAGTTGCGTTAAACCGTCTATCACCAGTGGGATACAGCAAACGGCATACACGCTCACGTTCTTTCTACAAACCGTATACGCTGGCACAGCGAGAATATATCCAACCAGAACACCTGTACAGCGGGCACACAGCGGAAACTTCCTGCCTTTCCAGTAAAAGCTCCTATCTGCGCGTTGATGACAGCCTGCTCGATGGCCGACTGCCATCAGCCATTCATACACCGTTTTCTTCATCACGAGCCTTTTTCAGTCTATCTAAATACTCTTTATATTTCTTTGCATTTTCGACTGCTTCGTTTAACTCGGTTAAGGCTGGTGATAGCTTTATGTAATACGGCGGCATCATGCACATTACTCCAATCACCATTGCAGCAAGAAACCAGATAATTATCGTAATCAGTTCGTCCATATCAATAGCCAGAAATGCTATAAAGCCCGTCAATGCAATGATGATTCCTCTCCCAATCATCCGGAATGTATTCTGTACCTTACACGCCGGGTACTCTTGCAAAAATGCCTGCTTATCCGCTTTCAGGCGAGCTTTCAAAGCCTTATAGCGGTTTTCAGCTTCTATCACTTCGTTGTCGATATTCTGGAGTATTACTGGATTCGCTGCCGACAGCAATGCTTTTCGCCTGGCTTTTGCATTAAGTTCTTGTTGAATTTTCTCCTGCCGAGCCTTTTCCGCTGCTTTCGCAGTCCCCGCTTGAAACTTTTTACCGCAGGAATGGCACACCCAGTAATCATCGGTAAATCCCGGACTTGCTCCGCACAGGCCGCACAATATGCCGATCGGCCCGAAAATCATCATACCGCAGCAGGCATCTGTAAACGATCCGCTGCTGCCAGAATGATGAACAGCCACATACTGCGTATTTTCCGAACCGCACTTTGGACACTTCACGCGATCCCCTCCCCTTTGCTTTCTTATGCACAGTATATCATTTCCAGCCTCATTTGTAAATGATATAACAATCATTATTTGCAAGTGTATATATCAATTTGCCGATTGGAACAACTACCTCTATGATGGTATGAGAGGTGTTGCCAATGACTGATATTTCGGCTGCAATCGGCAAACGAATCCGGACTTTCCGCAACGCACAGGGCATCAGCTTGGAAGAATTATCTTTCAAAGCCGATCTGAACGCTGCACACTTGGGACAAATCGAACGCGGTCTGCGCAATCCGACGATTGAAACGCTGAACCGTATCGCCACTGCGTTGGACATATCGTTTTATGAATTGATCGTTCCTGCCGAGGAAGTCCCACAGAAACAACCGGAAACCAATGAGATCAAACGGAAAATCGACGCACAGTTGTCCTCCATGACTTTGGACGAGCAGAAGGACATACTGCGCATCATTCGCATATTCCGCCGCCGTTTTGATGAAGAAAACAAAAAGACTGACTGATATACTTATGTGGTATCAGTCAGTCTTTTATATTTTGTAGTTTATACACATTGTAAAACATTGCTATTCGATGCCCATTGTGGTAATATTAAACCAATAAAAGTTAAATTGTCGCAAAATAATTGGACAAAATACAAAGAGATCTCCTAAGAGATCTCTTGTTCCACACACTGTGGAGCCGCATACACGGCGCTTGCGCTAAAAGCTTATTTGAACTTGTAGTGTAATACCTAATGGTAGTAAATCATTGGTACACTATTATTATCCACCCCAATCATCAATTTGTCAATCAGGGAGATAAAGAAAATGAAAGAAAAAACACAGATTCCTTATTATCTCGGAATAGATGCCGGCAGCAGTTCTGTCGGCTGGGCCGTCACGGATACAATGTATCATGTTCTAAAAACTAAAGGAAAAGCCATGTGGGGTGTTCGTCTGTTCCCCGATGCATCAACTGCTGCAGAGCGCCGTACTCATCGTGCTGCAAGGCGTCGCTTGCAGCGCAGAAAACAACGTCTTGATATTTTAGAAATGCTCTTTGCTCCTGCATTAAATGAAAAGGATCCTCAATTTTTAGCCCGTATGCATGAGAGTGATTTATGGCAGGAAGATAAAAGTATAAATTCTAAATATTCTCTATTCTCCGATTCCAATTTTAATGACTGCGATTATCACGCCCAGTATCCAACTACATATCATCTTCGCAGTGAATTAGCACATTCCACAGATTCGCATGATGTCCGTCTTGTCTATCTTGCACTACATCATTTGATGAAATCACGGGGACATTTCCTCTACGAAATATCGGAAACATCGGACAATGACTCATCTTTAAGGGATAAGTTCGATGATTTTTGTACTCTTTTATCAGATGCATACGGATTGGATTTTGTTCCGCACAATATGGATAATTATCTAAACATTTTGAAAACTCCTAATATGCGAGTTACGGAAAAGGCAGCTTTACTTACCGAAGGTCTAAAGAAGCCCAGCAAAAATGAAGCCGGAATTTCTCCCTTTTACATTTCTGAATTGCTGGCAGGAAGGTCTGTTGCACTCTCCAATCTGTTCGGTGATGACCGATTTAAAGATGTCAAGAAAATTACGCTGCAAAATGATCTTGACGCAAATTACAATGAACTTTGTGAGGTATTAGATGATCATATATCCGTAGTTACTGCTGCCAAAGATGTATACGATGCCGCACGCTTTGCGGAAATTATCGGTACGCACAGATACCTTTGCGATGCCAAAATTGCTGTATATAAGCAAAATAACATTGACTTAAGAGCACTTAAAGATTATATTAAGGCGCACTGCATTGAACGATATAACTCTATTTTTGTGACAAAGAGGACAAGCTTGATAATTATGCTGCCTATAGCCAATATCATCATAAAAGCGGCGATTACACTTGCTCACAGGAGGCTTTTTGCAAATTCCTAAAAAAGTCTTTGCCTGAAATGGCGGAATCCAAATCCCCTGTCATTGCAACTATATATCAAAAAATCGTTGATGGTTCTTTTCTGCCGCGTTTGCGAAGCTCTGAAAATGGAGTTATCCCCTATCAGCTTCAACTGCGCGAACTAGATGCAATATTGAAAAACGCTTCTTTATATTTACCATTTCTAGCACAACAGCAATGCGATGGTTACACTCCCGCTGAGAAGATTAGAAAAACATTTGAATTCCGTGTTCCGTATTATGTCGGTCCACTAAATGATAAAGCAGCACATCACTGGGCTGTTCGTTCTAACACTGATTGCAAAGAAACAATTTATCCGTGGAACTTTAATCAACTGATTGATCTTGATCATTCAGCTGAAGCATTTCTCGTCAATTTAATTGGTCGCTGTACTTACACAGGTGACCCTGTTCTGCCTAAGGATTCTTTACTATATAGCGAGTATATGTTGCTCAACGAATTAAATCCATTAAAAATTGATGGTCAACCGCTTTCTACAGAGCATAAAAAGCAGTTGATTAAAGATATGTTCATACACCCTGTTTCCAAGCAAAAAGGCAAAGTCACTAAAAAGAAAATCTATGAATATCTGAAATCAAAAGGCTGGATTTCTAAAGCTACAAATATAGATTCTATCAACGGAATTGATGATAAGATCAAATCTGATTTGCGCTCCGCCTTCGGCAGTGCACAGCCGTCTGCCGGATTGTGGGCGATCAGCCGCTGCTCGACTGCCAGCTTCAGGGCAGAGGAAATGATTTGATGGATGTTGCGCACTGTTTTGGCGCTCAGTCCCTTGGGCTGCTTCTGTGCTTCGATTCGCTCTACCCGCCCTTCTGCCAACAATTTCTTGTAGAACTGTTGCAGATGCAGCGTCGTCAGATCATTCAACGGGATCTTGCCGAGCTGCGGCTTGATGTGGTTTTCGATGTAGCCATGATAGGTCAGGTAGGTGGATGGGCGCATTTTGATTTTGGCATAGTTCTCATACCACACTTCTAACCAGTTACCCACGGTGTAGGTCTTGGCCCGTCCGTAGTCGATGCCCACATTTTCCTCGATGGCTTTCTTCAGCTTTTCCTTGACTTCCGCTTGCGTCTTTCCAAGGACGTTTTTAATGATGGCCTTTCCTGTTTCTGGATCGTGACCGACTGTGTACCGACCCTCCCAGCGTCCGTCCTTTCGTTTGCGGATATTTCCCTCCCCGTTTGCTCGTCGCTTTGGCATATGTTAAGCAACCAGAGATTACAAGCGGGAATCCTGTCCACAAAAGAGCCAGATCTGGAATATATGTTCCATCGCCATCCACAAAGCAACAAGAGCGGTATATGAGATACAACCTTACCCTACGGAACAATCTCAGTGCAGTCGATCACCAAAAGGGGCCCAATTACCCTCGCACAGGCCCTGCTCCTTGGAAAATGAGCAGATTCATTTTTTATCATCATGCCAGGTATGACCGCCCAAAAGATCAGGCATACTGTAGCAAAGGGGGCCTGCGTATGAGAAAACCAAGCCGCGAGGCTTTGACGAAACGAATCTGGTTTGATTACTTCAATGAGGTCCTTCGCAAACAAAACCTCATTGATTGGAACACCTATCAGAAAATCAAGTTGTCTATCCAACAATAAGAAGCTGTTGATTGCATAAGCTCAAGTCAAAACCACCAGCTAAGCTGGCTGTCAGCATGTCCAGACACCCGGTCATTGTGCCCCATTTTTCCCCGTTTCAGCATCCCTCACCACTCATTTTTCCCGTTTACAAACGAAAAAGCCCAGCTTTCGCTGGACTTTTTCGACAGACTGGGGCATCCAAAAGGGTGCCCTTTTTCATTTCTGCAGGCCATGTACAGCCCACTCTGCTTCTGCCCTGTTCGTATCTAGGATACTCAACTGGCACTTCGATTTGCAGGATGCATGGATCTGGGCGCTTTACTCCCCATCCACAGGCTTGCCAACCATGTATACCCAGCCATGAGGAGGACAGACAGAATATGTCCAGTACCCGATGACCACACCGTCAAAGGGAGCAATGACCCGATCCACTTCCTCTCCGAACAGGTTCGTAATGATGGAAAGCGTGTCGCCCTTACGCACAGAATCCATTGCCTTCTTCACAGGCACATGAATCCCGCCGTTGCGGTTATAGATATAATCAATGTCATAGTGGTGTACGCCCTCATTGGCGGGCACGCTGCCCTCCAGAATCCCCAGCAGGGTCATCACATTGCGAATTCCGGTCTCCAACATCTGCTTGTGCTCATCCCGCTGATACATGCGGGTGCACTGTCCGCCGATCTCGGGTGTAATGCAGGGAATGCCCATCTGATAGGCATACTCATCCTCAATTCCGCTGTTCTCCGCGTAGCGGGTGTTCTTCCACAAGACCTTAAAGCCAAAGCACTGGGCCATTTCACGGGACTTATACGCCACAGGAGACTCCTCTCCGCAGTACAGCACAACAGGCTCCAGATACTCGCTGTTGCCGCCGCCGTGGATGCAGATCACCGCGTCAGCCTTCTTGATGATGTTCTCACAGTACCAGCTGCACACATAAGCCGTCATGGGGCCGGTTCCGCCCGGATAGATGCGATTCAGATCCTGGGGCACAAAGTCCAGGGTATTATAGCGCTTCATTTCGGCAAAGGCCTCTGCATTCAGGGCAGGGATTCCAATGAAGCTTCCCTTCATCTTGGATACATCCAGCCCCTCAAAGGTCTTGATAATTCCCTCAGTACCCTCATACTCGTCGCCGTGGTTGCAGGCATCCACCACCAACGTGGGACCGTCCTGGGCGCCCACCGCCAGCATAATGGGAATATTCACCCATGAACCGTTGGCCCGCTGGGCCAAATGAATAAAACCATATTCCTTGGTGCCCTTCTTTTGGAGTGCCTGGGTAAGATCAAACGATTCGTCATACTCTTTGATATTGGTCTGCATAATCCATATCCCCTTTCTCTATCATACCACACTGTCCGCGTCGCTGTTCAGTGCTTGGACAATGCTTGTGCACTCAGATACAAAGCGGTTCACCTGCCGGCGGAAGGCTGTCCGCCAATACAAAAATTCCTGAGGTGGCAGGTCGTTGCGGTGCTTGCCCCTGACCAGCTGCAGACCGGGCAGCAGGCCCACTGCAAATGTGTTGTCAAAGTGATATTCATCACAGGCACTGCACAGCAGTCTCGTCAGCCGGCCTCCTGCCTCCTTCGCCTGTCTGTCACTGGAAAAGCAGATACGCCCGGCACAGGCCTTGTCCAGCTCCTCCAGTGCCCGTTCTACAGGAGCGAAATCAAAGTCATCGCCGCAATGGGTCCGGATGTCTGCCACAGTATCTCTCATTTGCGACAGACACCCTGCCGCGTCAAAGGGAAGATGCGCTTCATCAGCAAACTCTTTTACCAGCTCCACCAGCACCCGTGTATCCCTCATCAGAAGCTGGGGGTCCACCTTATCCATGGTATCCTCCACGGAATGCCACCACCAGCCTCCGCCGCTGCCTGCACAGTGCCAGCGGCCACGGTTGGGCGGCGCCTGATAAAAGTCAAAGGACACCTGGATGGGAATGCGCGGCCCGAAAAATGACAGGTCTGATCCCCGCCCCAGCGGGCGGATCACCACCTCAGCCTGCCCGGTGCACCGACGCAGGATATCCCCAAGGGTATCCCCTGCCACACCGGACGTGGAAAACCCGATCTCCTGCGCTCCCATACAGCCGGGAGAGTCCATGTTGACCAGCGCCACACAACGGGCATCCAGGTCCTCAAACTGCTCATCGCAGTACCAAGTGCTCCCGGCATACCGTCCGTTGGAGTGGGCCGGCCACCACGCGATTTTGACACCCCGCCGCAGCTGCTTCTGGGACAGTACCCGTGCCAGTTCCAACACAGCGGCATTCCCGGTGGCATTATCCGTCACACCATAATCCCAGGAGTCATAGTGGCTGCCCACCAGCACATACTCCGGCGTTTCACCGGCCAGCTCGGCTACAGGGATCTGAAGACGCACACATCCACACTGCAGTACGCTGCGCACCGTCGCGGTACGGCTGCAGGCTCCAGGCGTCAGCAAGGGCAGTATGGATTCTCTGTCACAGCTTCTCAGGCCCACCACCGGAAAATCAGGATAGGTTTTTCCGTTTTCAGGCTCCGCGGTGCCCCACACAGGGCTGACCGTCTCGTAGTGAAGCACAGGCTCCTCGCTGGTCCACAGATGGATCAGGCCCTTTACACCGTATCCCCGCAGCTTTTGAACATAGTCCTCATAAAAATTGTCCCCAATCACGATGCAGCCCCGCGCCCCCGCGTACCAATCCTGCTCCTGTCTGGGCTTCAGCTGGTCGTGGGCATGGACATCATAAAACAAGGGGGCGGTCACTCCGTCCGGACAATGGGCGGAGAAGGAACGGGGAAGGGCTTCAAAGGTCTGATCCATCCCCTCTACAGTAACTGACGCTTCTATAGGAGTGGAGACATATCCGTCACACTCATACACGCGGCATGGAATGCCCCATTCCTGCAGCTTCTTGATCAGATAGCCGCAGGCACGGTGCTCATCTTCCGAACCGCCGATGCGCTTCAGCCCGGAAAACACATCCAGTGTCTCCATCAGGCATTCCCGTGAGAGTTCTTCCATTCCTCAATTCTCCTTTTGGTGCGCAAGGAAACACTGGTACACATCCTGCCAGGCAGCCTCATCCGTCACAAGGCGGAAGGCAGCCAGTGCACAGCACACAGCACCGTCATAGATGCCCTGATGAGCCCGCGCCTCTTTCCCGGTCTTTACCCATGCGTCCGTGTGAGGAGGATCATCTGTCTCGATGGTCTTTACCCGCAGGCAGCAGCTGGGCAGCCGGTGGGTCACCGCGCCGAAATCGGTAGAACCGCAGTCCTTCCGGGGCGGAGCAATTCCGTCACACGCAAATTTTTCTGCACACTCCATCAGCAGCGCACCCATGGCATCATTGATGGTGGTGTTGTAAATATGCGCCACAGGGGTAATTTGTACCTGTGTCTGGGTAGCCATGGCAGCAGCCTGGGCAATCTCCCGGGTCCACTGCTCCACGCTCTCCAGATACGCCATGGAGGAGTGGCGGATCTCTACCTTAACCTTGGCAAAATCGGGCACGGAGTTGACTGCCGTCCCCCCAGCCAGCACAATATTGCTCACCCGGCTGGAATCCTTGAGGTGATTGCGCATGAGCCCAAGCCCTGTCTGCAGCATGGTCACCGCATCCACTGCGCTGCGCCCAGCATAAGGCGCAATACCCGCGTGGGCGGTTTTGCCGTGAAATTCCACATCCATCTCGATCAGAGCCAGAGAGGGCGTCTCCAGCTGGGTCAATGTGCTGCCGTGCACCATGAAGGCCACATCAATATGGTCAAACCCGCCGTGGGCGGCCATCTCGTTTTTGCCTCCGTCCAGCGACTCCTCGCTGGGCGTCCCGATCACATGGATCTCAAAGGGCTGGTCCGAAGACTCCAGCACTCCCCGCAGGGCCATTGCCGCGCCGATCATGGCAGGGGTCTGCATATGGTGGGCGCAGCCATGTCCCTGGCCCCGCAGCGCATCATATTCCCCTAAAAATCCTACTGCGCGCCCTCCGGCAGCCCGCCCTCCCTTGTGGCGGTACACGGCACAAAAAGCCGTATCCAGCCCGGCGTAGGGAATGGTTACTTCAAAATCGTGGGCTCGCAGCCACTTTGTCAGCGCAGCTGAGGAGCGGTACTCCTCATAACCCGGCTCGGCGTAATCAAAAATTTCGTCGCTCAGCGCGCACAGCTGCGGCATCAGCTCTGAAACGATATTCGCAATTTGCTTCTGAATTTCTTCCATGGCATGTCCCATCCTATATCTTTGAAATTTATAATATTCTGCCGTCGCGCCATGCAGTTGCGGCGGCCAGCTCTAAACGGATCAGTAACCGATCACCACAGCCAAAGCCAGGAAGGCCATAGAAACCAGGCTGAGCAAAATCACCAGCTTAATGACGTACTTCAGCCACACGGAATAGGGAATCTTGGACGCAGCCAAAAATCCCAGCATGGTGGACGAAGTGGGGTAGATGGCATTGGTCAGGCCGTCACCCAGCTGGAAGGCCAGCACAGTGCTCTGGCGGGTCAGGCCCACCAGATCGCCCACAGGCGCCATGATCGGCATGGTGGCTGCCGCCTGGCCCGTACCAGAGTTGATGGGCAGGTTGATGATGTTCTGCACCAGGAACATACCGATGATCTTTACCGAGCTGGGCAGTGCCACAATCGCATTGGCCAAGGCATTGATAATGGTATCAATGATCATGCCGTCCACCATAACGGTATTGATCGTACCGGCCACTCCCACAATCATCGCACCGAAGGTGATATTGGCCATGCCCTGCACATACAGATCGCAGATCTTGTTGCCGCTGAACCCGGCCAGAATACCGCATACCACACCCAGCACCAAAAACAAAGTAGCCATTTCGGTGATAAACCATCCCAAGTAGGCCACGCCGTAAATCAAAACGGCAAGCGCGATGACAACGGCCAGAAGGATCAGCTTGTGCCGTCCGGTCACTTCAATCGCAGATACATCCACATCCTCCAGGTTGGAATCCTCGTTCCCCATCAGGTTCTTGGAGGGATTCTTCTTTACCTTCTCCGCGTAATGAATAATATACAGGCTGGTCACAACAATAAACGCCACCAGGATAATCCAGCGATACCAGGCTCCGGAGAACATGGGAGTCACACCCGCGATGGACTGAGCCACACCCACATTAAAGGGATTATAGATGCCCGCCGTAAAGCCCACGATGGAGCCCATGGCGATCATGGCTGTACCTGTGATGGTATCATAGCCCACTGCCTTGGCCACTGCAATCCCAATAGGCACAAACACCAGAACCTCCACAGACATTCCCATGGTGAAGCCGCCTACGGCAAAGACCGTAATGAAGATGGGGATGAGCAGCTTTTCTTTTCCCGCAAACATCTTGCCCAGCTTGGCACAAAAGGCGGTGATCATCCCTGTCTGCATAATCAGCTCAAAGGCGCCGCCGATGATGAAAATAAAGAAGATGATCTCGTTTACGCTGGAGCTGCCCAGAGTTCTCACAAAAGCCATGGGGATTTCCAGCGGTGAAACCGGTGACGATTCCACCTGAGTGTATGTACCCGGTACAATCAGCATACGGCCGCTGGCATCCTCCTGGCGCTCAAACTGGCCGGCAGGAATCACGTAGGTCAGCAGGCAGACAACCAACACGATCAGAAACAGAATAATGTACGTGTGGGGCATCTGGATGCCTTTTTTCTTTTTCGACGTTTCAATGGACATTCTTCTCTGCACTCCTCACAATCAAGTGTCTAATAATTATACATTTATTTTTTTCTTTATGCAAGGGCAAATCGGAATTTGTGGAGAGATTTCCTGAGTTTTCCTTATTTTACAGGCTTTTTAGCCCCTTAGATAGTGAAATGATATGTATTTTCCCTTATTTTTACCCTTGTGAGGAATCCGCAAGGGAAATAAGGGAAATTTTTATTTAAGCGTTGCTCGCTACTTTATCAAGAAGTCTTGCGGAATCCCGCTTTGCTTTTCTTGTTGAGTGAGCGTAAATGTTCATTGTGGTACTGACATCGGAATGTCCTAACAGTTCCTGTACATCTTTCGGAGCAGCTCCATTCGAGAGCAGGTTGCTGGTGTAGGTATGTCGTAACTGGTGAAAGTGAAAATCTTCAAATCCTTCCAGCTTTTTTGATACTGACCTGCAAGCAATGCCGAGTGTACTCGGCAGTTCCAGACTGCCATCCGGTCTGAGGCAGACAAAGGATATTTCTTTATAATCTGCCGGGACTTCCTGTGTTCCGTCAAGGTGATAGTATTCATAATACACCCTGTTTTTCACATGCACCTCTTTGTAGTAGTTGCGGTGGTAAAGTTCCCCGTACTGCATCCGGCTTTTCAGTTGTTCCCGTCTTGCTGCTTTCAATATTTCAGTCAGCGTATCTCCAAAATCAACAATCCTTACTTTCTTTCGCTTGGTCGTTCCAATCACATTTTTATGCTTTGCACCGTCGTAACGGATACTTCTTTTAATGGTCAGGCATTGATCTTCAAGGTTGATGTCCTGCCATGTAAGACCACAGGTTTCACCGATGCGAAGTCCTGCATAATATGCAATCTGAATCGGCAGGATCGCAGGTGGATTTTTCTTTTCCAGATACTTGATAAGTCGCTCATAATCCTCATGTGAAATCGGCTGTGTGCCATCTTCGACTTCATCATCGGAAAAGAGGTCAACTTCCTCTGCCTGTTTTTTCAGCTTAATATACTGCATCGGATTGAAACTGATTAACTGTTTTGGAAATACTGCAAAACGGAATGACTGCTGCAACACTGCGGAAAAAGAATGGATATAATCTTTACTGTATCCTTTTCTCACTTTTCCGTCTGGAAATTCGCCACCGAATGTAAGCAGATCAAGAAATGCCTGTAAATGTTCGGCAGTAACTGTTTTCAGTTTACGGTCTGCAATCGGGTGTTTCTTAGTGCAACGGATTGCACTGAGATAATTTTCCACTGTGCCATTACTGAGTGTTCCGGTTTTCAGTTCTTCTTCTGCCCACATGTCCAGAAGTTCACCTACGGTAAGGTTATCTGCTTTTGCAACAAATTTCTTATCTTCGTAATCTTCCAGTGCCTTGCGGAGAAGTTTTTCTGTCTCACTTTTGCTTTCGGTTCCGGCATATTCTTTCTGAACCATTTTGCCGCTTGCGTCCTCTACATAGAAGCGGTAGTACCATTTCTTTCCTTTCTTTCTAACAGATCCTTTTGCCATAATCGTATGTCTCCTTTCGATATCAGACAATCGGAACTGCTGAAATGCTTCTTGCGTGTAAGTATATCATAACTCCGATTATCTTACTATACCGATTCAGAATCCTCGTACATAACTTCGGATAAAAGATTTGCAAGCCGTTGTTCTGCTGTTTCCGGTTTCTTGGAATAGAGCCTTACAATATCTGCCATGTCATTCAATGCGTTGACAGTATGGGTGATCTCCCTGAGAAACATGATCTCGTTATATTCATCATTCGATTCAAACCCCATTACTTTTGCAATGTCCGCTTCTTTGGTATTGCCTTTGTAATTCTTGCAGGCGAACTGGAACGAATCCAAAAACAGTTCATATTGTTTCAACATTAACAGCAGTAGGTCTTTGGAAAAAGCATCTTCTGTTTTCGTAAGGTCAAGAGGTAACTGTTTGAGAATATCCGTCATGGCATCACGAATCTGTAATTCTCTTTTATCCGTAATGTCGGTTTCATATTCGTCCGTTTCCCCTCTGAGCCATTCCACAGATACATGGAGAGCTTCTGAAAGACCTTCCAGCACCATTTTCTTTGTATTGTCAATCGTTCCGGCTTCATATCTCTGAATCGTAGATGCAGTCACACCCATCTTTTCAGCGATATAAGGCTGTGTCAGATTCAATTCTGTACGGCGCTGTTTTGCCCTGCTACCGATCAGCTTGCGTAATTCTTTATCTTTCATGCTGATGTGCCTCCTTTTTCGGTATGTCATTACTATACCACATAACAAACAATATTGCAATATGCAATTAAACAATAAACAATATAATTTCGTAATGCTTGACAAGATGATATAAACACGCTATACTGACAGCACAAAAGAAATTGCATAATGCAATTTATAAGGAGGTGGTCACATGACGCAAAGAAAGATTGCCTTATCTATTGAGGAAGCTGCGGATTATACGGGAATCGGCAGGAACACCCTGAGAAAACTGGTGGAG
Source organism: Butyricicoccus sp. AM27-36 (assembly GCF_003480945.1). Classification (NCBI taxonomy): domain Bacteria; kingdom Bacillati; phylum Bacillota; class Clostridia; order Eubacteriales; family Butyricicoccaceae; genus Butyricicoccus; species Butyricicoccus sp. AM27-36. Next base: position 30,673 of record NZ_QUJR01000010.1, on the reverse strand, counting down.
TGGAAGAAACTTCCGGTATTAAAGGTCGGGAGGAAAGTCCTGATTAAAACGGATATGCTGGAACTTTTCATGGAAGCCAATGAGGGCAGGGACTTAAGGGATAAAGGAAATGTGAAAGCCGTCACAAGAAACGGTTCCACTTAAAAAGGCGGTTCCCGAAGAAACCGCCAAAGGTTTTATCAGACCGAAGCCATGATATACCTACACGCAAGCAGATTATACCATGTACTTCGTCTGACAGACAACAGGAAACTTATGTTTGGTAGAAAAAAGAAAGGACGATGATATTTATGGCAAGATCAACAAAGAGTTATGAGGAGCGTCTGCTCCAGTTGGAAAAAAGAGAACAGGAAAGCCTTGAAAAAGCGAAACAGTACGCAGCACAGAAACGGGAACTGAAGAAACGTCAGAAAGATGCGGAAACAAAAAAACGAACCCACAGGCTCTGTCAGATTGGCGGTGCGGTGGAATCAGTGATTGGTTCTGCGATTGAGGAAGAAGATATTCCGAAGCTGGTCGGCTTCTTAAAAAGGCAGGAAGCAAATGGGAAATTCTTCTCAAAGGCAATGCAAAAAGAGCCAGTTGCGAATACGGAGGAAGTGTAATGCCGGAGGGAGTGGAGTTTCCATTCCCTTCATTGCTTTTTTATGAAGGGCGCACTTATGGACAACCAGAGGTCGTCCGTATAAGTTTGCCACAGGTGGCAACCGGTCTGCGCTTACGCTTGCCGGGCTCGTTCCGTCGGCGGGGCTTTCAGCCAGACCTGCTCATGCCGCAGGAGGCACTCTTCGCCAGAGGGGCACATTCCATGCAGGCTGTTATGCACAGGGCACTCTTACGCAGAGGGTGCTCCGGCAGATACCATTTTCTTTTAGGAAAAACGTTACCTGCCGGAAATCAAAGCCGGATACGGCAGAATGGGGGAAACGGAGCATGGCGATTTTTCATTATACAGTAAAGATTGTTGGACGCAGCAAAGGAAAATCCATCATATCGGCGTCTGCTTATCTCAATGGCGATGTGATGAAAAATGAAGAAACAGGCAGGATCAGCTACTATACTTCAAAAAAAGAAGTCGTTTATACCAGCCTGCTGATGTGTGAAAATGCACCACAGGAATGGCAGAATGTACCTGCTGAAAATATCAGACGGTTCCAGAAATCTGTCCGATATAAAAGGGCAGATAACCAAAATGCTGCACTGGAAAAATTCAAACTTACTTTTCAGAAGCAGCGTTTATGGAATGAAGTCTTGAGGATAGAAAAAAGTTCAGATGCACAACTCGGCAGGTCATTTGAGTTCTCACTTCCGAAAGAATGGAGCCGACAGGAACAGATTGATTATACAACTGAATATATTCAAAAGACCTTTGTAGATAAGGGAATGTGTGCGGATTGGAGTATCCACGATAAAGGAGATGGTAATCCCCATGTGCATTTATTGGTGACGTTGCGACCATTCAATTCAGACCACTCATGGGGTAACAAAGAAATCAAGGATTGGGAGTTTGTCAGAGATGAAAATGGAAATATTGTGGTGGATGAATCCCATCCGGACTGGTGGCAGGATAAAAAGAACCCTGACCGTCATGGAATCCGAATCCCCGTACTTGATGAAAATGGAGTCCAGAAAGTCGGGACAAGGAACCGCAAACAGTGGAAACGTGTATTAACCGATGCTACCGGGTGGAACAATCCGAAAAATTGTGAGCTATGGCGGAGCGAATGGGCAAACGTCTGTAATGCACATTTGAAAACGGAAAATCACATTGACCATCGTTCTTATGCAAGGCAGGGAAAATTAGAGATACCGACGATCCATGAGGGCGCAGATGCCAGAAAAATTGACGAGAAATTTCAAAACGGACAGACATCCTCTACTTCATGGAAAGTAGAGGAAAACCAGATCATAAAAAGACAAAATGCACTGCTGGATAAAATACAGATTTCTTTTGGAAAAGTATCCAGTGCATTAACACAATGGAAGGAGCGATTGCGTGACATTAGAAGAAAGCCGGGAAGTCATTCCCATGATGGAGACAATGATAAACCAGATCGAGGAACAGCAGAATCTTATGGCAGAGATGGTACAGGAATTGCAGGAACGGGACAGGCAGCTCCTGTCTTTTCAGGAGCAGAACCAGAGTTTAAAAAGCTTAAACAGCGAATTATCCAGGCTGCTAAATCTTTTGCCAGATACAGAAGAACTGCTCTCACAGATCGAGCAACAGAAAACCAGAATCGAACAGTTGGAAAACGAGAATCAGCAATGGCAGAAATTAACGCAGAAGCTGAACAACGAGAACAGCTTATTGCAGAAACAGAACAGCGAATTGCTGACCTTAAACAGCAGATAGAGAAAGCGAGGGAGATCGATGAGCGAATGCAGAAACTTAGAGAACGTCGGGCAGGTGGAAGAACTTCTGCTGATGACCGAACAGATGCAGGACGAACTGGATCAGAAAGACCAGACAATCCAGGAACTAAACAGGCAGCTAAGCGAATCGCTGACCTTGAACGAGAAATTGAACAGCGAAAACAGAGCCGAGAATATCGAAGCATTGCGGACAAGATTAAGGCAAACAGAGGAACGATTGACCAGCGAGACAGACAGCAGGAAAAGAGCCGACGCAGAAGCCGTGGCATGGAAATTTAAGTATGAAAAAGCAGAGCAGGAAAAACTTTATGCACAGACACACCAAAAGACGGTAGAGGTAGCTGTTGAGAAAAAAGTGCCTTATGAGAAATGTGAAAAATGTGACCGTACTGCTTACCGGAAAGCAAAAGAAAAATGCGATAGCCGTAAAAGCCAGTTAGAAAAGAAATATAAAAATATGACGATTGGTTATGAAAGTATCTTGTTTCTACTGGCATGGTACAGCATAACAACAACACTGTTTACTGCGATTCTTTCGCCGGTTTTCCTTAACGACTGTATCGTCTTTTTCGGTGCGTTAGGAAAAGGAATGGGAAGTTTATTTCGGGAGTTTGTGACAGGTGCAGACTCTTTCGGACAGTTAAGCAGTGGAATACCTAACAGTATTCTTTCCGGGATTGTGTACTGGCTGATTGCCGGTACTGTCATGGCAATTTTATTCGTAATAACCGGGTGGCTGATAATCGGGATTGGTTATCAGGTAGGAAAAATCTACCGGAAATATTGTTGGGATATCATCAGTATCGTAGTAGCGATAACGAGTACAGCTGTTGTAATTTACTTTGGAGAATGGATTAAAAACGCTAATCCGATAAATCTTATTGTATTGCTATTACTGTCGCATATTATTTATATTGGAATCAGATGTTATGTGAAAGACTGGATGGAAGAACGAGGATATTATTAAAAGAGGACAGGGAAATTTCATAATCTTCCTGTCCTTAGTAAGGGACTATTGATTGTTTATATAAAGAAAAAGTATATAAATAAATCTTGACAATTAGTACGAACTCGGACTATAATATAAAAGTCCGGATTCGTACTAATTTAAGGAGGAAAAAGATGAGAAAAGATAATAATATGATAATACAGTTGCAACGATATTATGCTTTATGGAAAGAATGTACAGCAATGTATGAGGAATGGTCAAAGGATCAGGGACTGTCTTCAAATGGAGTTTTTGCTTTATATTCATTTTATGAAAGTAATGGAAGATGCACGCAGAAAATGATAAGTGAAGAATGGAATATACCTAAGCAAACGGTAAATACGATACTAAAAGATTTTCAGAAAAAAGGATACATCAATATGGTATCTGATGATTCAGACAAGAGAAATAAGCTGATATGCCTCACAGAATCAGGAATGGAATATACGAAAGATATCATAGAAAAACGGCACTCAAAAGAAATATATGTAATCGAAAAAATGGGATTAGAGAATATAGAAAGTCTTAATGATAATACAGAGCTGTTTATCAGACTTTTCAAGGAAGGAGATTGTAAGAAAAATGAATCATAAATCATTATTTTTTAAATATGTTATTCCATCTATTATAGCATTTGCATTATCAGGAATATATGCGATAGTGGATGGATATTTTGTAGGCAATACCATAGGAGATGCTGGACTTTCGGCTATTAATATTGCATATCCGATTGAGGCTTTGATTCAGGCTCTTGGAACAGGAATTGGTATGGGAGGAGCTGTTTATTACTCAATTAATGCAGCAGAAAAGAAAGGAAAACGGGCAGAAGAATTTATTGCTACAAGCTGGTGGCTTCTTGTAATAGTAAGTGTTATCAGTACCATAATTATTTACTCCTTTTCGTCTAAAATTTTAGGATTGCTTGGAGCAGATGGAATTATATTAACAAATGCGACAGATTATATCAAAATTATAGCACTTGGAGCAATATTGCAGATTCTTGGAACTGGAATGATGCCATTCATTAGAAATTATGGAAACTCTTTCTGGTCAATGTTTGCGATGGTTGGTGGATTCATAACCAATATTGTTCTGGATTTTATCTTTGTATGGATATATGAAATGGGCATGAAAGGTGCAGCCACAGCTACAATAGCCGGACAGGGTGTGACTGCAGCAATTGCAATCATATACGCATTATATAATAAAAAGTTTTATGTGTATGTATCCTTAAAAAATGTAAAAGAAATGTGTGGCGCTATATTCAGAGTAGGTCTTGCACCATTTGGGCTAGCATTGACTCCTAATATTTCATTGGTGTTTATAAACCGATTCTCCGCTTCTTATGGGGGAGAAAAAGCTATTGCAACTTATGCATGTGTATCCTATATTATCTGTATCATATATCTCATATTGCAGGGCGTAGGTGATGGAAGTCAACCTTTAATGAGCCGTTTTTATGGTGAGAAGGATCAAGAAAGCCTGAGAGGAGTTCAGAGAATGGCATACATTTTTGCAATAATTCTTGCTGTTTGTGGTGGAATTATCATGTATGTAAACAGAGCAAATATTGGAGGGGTTTTCGGAGCTTCTTATGAAGTAAGTATTGAGATTTCTAAAATTGTACCTATATTTTTAGTGTCATTACCATTTGTTGCGATTACCAGAATAGCGACAGCTGGATTTTATGCTACTGAAAAAAGTGGATTGTCATACATTCTTACATTCATTGAACCAGTATTGATGCTGATATTTATGCTTGTTTTACCACCTTTATTTGGTGGACAGATTATGATATGGTGGAGTACGGTATTGGCACGTGTTTTTTCAGCGATTCTGGCATTCATACTAATAAAATATTGCGAAAAGGGAGATTTGCAATATGGAATACAGAAAATTTAACAATCAGATAGTAGCAAGAATAATCTAGGTTTATCTATTGTATTTTTAAGGACAGCCTCATAGAAATAGGGCTGTCCTTTTAAAATTATGAAGCTAATTTTTAATAAATTCTAGTAGATTTTGATTGGAATAATCATAACTCTAATGAATCTTCAGCATCTACCCACATCTGTAAATTCCCATCAAGATATAACCTTGCATATTCTAATGGCTCATCGATTGCAAGCGATGTCAAAGCACAATCAGATCCAGGTGTGGTTCTTAAATTTTTTTCTGCTTCCCAACAATCAATACGGAGTATATAGCCCGTATTAGTATATACATCAATGCTGTTGCACTGTGGATTGTATTCTGCAAATATTGTTCTCATCGTATCCCATCTCCTTATCATTTAATCAATCAGTAGTAGCAAAAATTAAGAAGCATTTCAATCAGTTCACCATGTCACTTTTATTTTGTGTTATACTGTCTTATAGATTTTTCTTGCCCTTGTATTTGCCCTTATCAGAGTGCATAAACACTGATGGGACGATATAACACAAGGGAAATAATAAGGGAAAGCTCACCTGCGACAAATCCAGTGTTTTCAAGGGGTTGCGAAGAATTTAATAATAAAATATAACAGTTATTAAATTTCTTAAAACAGGTGAAATCTCAATCGAGATTTATCGAGGAATCTGAATTTATCGTAAAAAACTCCCTTGAGCCGCCAGCGGCTCAAGGGAGTCTATGGATGTTTTGACCACTGTATCCACAAAAACTGATTAAAGTTCCAGCCCATTCCACGCTTCTGTCAGCCGACACAGCCGTTACAGAAGCGTGTGTGCTGCTGAAGTTTCCACTGGGCAGGCTGACACGGGCATAGCGGCCATCCCAAATTCAGTGTAAACTCCTCAGCTTGGAAGCGCGCAAAGTTTATCTGCAGCCACAGCAGATTCATCCCGCTGCCGCCTTCTCCTATACGATGTTCCCCCTCACAGACTGAGGGTACAGATGTAACGGATGGGTCGAATATGTCCTGCAACCGTGCGGTCTATGCGCCGATAATTCATAGTTCGTATGGGCACCATCTTCTTAATAGTGAGCATAACCTCCTGCATTTTTCGCTCCCGATCCAGTTCTGCTTGCTCTTGTTTTCGACGAGCCTCAACGGCAGCATAATCGGTGAACAGATCCATCTGCTCAAATTCGCCCTCTCTGGTCATCGCCTCACTCTCTGAAATCACCCGACCCGCAACGATGTTAAGTCGCCGCACCATGAGGTCGGTATTCACAATACGATCAAAGAGCGCTGTAGCTGCCCCCATGATTTTCTTTGTAGAGGAGGTATAATCGTTCAGGCGCTCGGTTCCATGGGCGTGCTTTGGAACCTCGCGGCCATAGTGATCCTTGACTATTGGGCCATGATAACGATTTCGCCGTGCCGGATCAGTTAGGTTCTCAATGTCATAGCCGACCGTCAGAACAATCTGGTCGGTCATCAGCTTCTTACTCACCAAATCCAGTGCCAGTTGCTCTGCCATTTCTCTCAGCACCAACCGAGCCCTTTCTGCGGAATACGGGCAATGCAGGACCTGACCGGAACCAAGGCTGTTTTCACTGGGATGATATGCCTTAACCGCTTGGATGGTACAGGGTTCCCAGCCCCACGAATGGTCAATCAACAACTCAGCGTTTTTCCCAAAGAGCTGGTAAAGAAGATCCTCATTGCATACCGACATTCGCGCAACATCGCCCATGGTAAACATTCCGTGTGCCTCTAACTTCTTGGCGTATCCACGTCCAACCCGCCAGAAATCGGTGAGTGGCTGGTGCGACCACATGGTTTGACGGTAGGTCATCTCATCCAGCTCTGCGATGCGCACGCCGTTCTCATCCGCAGGGATATGTTTTGCCAAGATATCCATTGCGACTTTACATAAATAAAGATTCGTACCAATACCTGCGGTGGCTGTAATTCCGGTATTCTCGATCACATCCAGGATAATTTTCATTGCAAGTTCTCTGGGGGTAAGTTTGTAGGTGGATAGATAATCGCCAAGCTGGACTAGAGCATATTATAGAGAATTCTACGGGCAATAACAATAAAATTTTCGCTGATTTAAGTTATGAAATGCGATTGAATTGTGAAGATTTGAACCGAATTGCTGATGTTCGTGTATATGTCAATGATGTGCTTGAGTCCTCTGTTTACAATAATGGACGAATTTATTTTCCTAGTCGAGGGATAAGCAATAGACGAATTTTTCTAGATTGTTATGGGTTTGCGGAGTTGTCTATTACGCTTATATTAGTAGATGGACAAGAATGTACGCTGAATTCAGAGTATTTACCGATTTTGGTGCGACGAGAGGAACTTAATAATTCGGTAGAAGCAATGGCTAGATTTGTTTATAATAATCAAGAATGGCTTTTGTTAAATGGAGAACTCAAACCGAAAAAACCATCTGGGCTTAAAGAGAATGGGTACCGTAGTCTTGCGACACAGATTTTGTTAGCAGAAGAGATTGCAGCTATATATGAGAGTAGTTATGGATATTTCAAAGCTAATAGCAGATTCAAGTTGGAAAAGATGTCTGTAATTGAGAGACTAGAGCGAATACAATATGTGACGCAGGGAACGCTGTCATATACAGCAACGCATCCAGAGTACTTGCGGCAAGTAAATAGTACGCAAGGTATATTTATTGGAAATCGTGTGTATCAACCACAGAAAACAGAAACTGTTCAAAATACACGCTCATATGATATATATGAGAATAGAGTGATTTTAGCATTTCTAAGGAATATGATTGATTCGGTACAATCTTTGCAAGGATATTGCTGTAATCTATTAAGTAAAATCCCCAATGATGAAGATTATAGCTCAGAGTACATTTATTCATCATTTTTTATGTTTTCTGAAACAAGAAAAATGATAGAAGATGGAAAGACTCAGTTGGAGAAATTGTCTGAAAAATTTACATATTTATGGGGAATGTATAGTGATATTCTTCGTATCCCCCTAGATCAACATATAGTACCCCCTAGACCGACTGCAATTTTTCTCTCCGTTCCACAATATAATCGAATATTCGTTAGAATTCATCAATGGTTTAGTTTTGGAATATATAATTTTTCTAAAGAACATTTTATGCTCTCCTTTATTAAAATTTCAGCTTTGTATGAAAGTTATCTTTTGGCGAAATTCCTTTGCTATTTCAGAGATAGAGGGTATTCATTGGAGTCTTCTAGACGTTGCGTATATCCGGTATCAAAACGATGGAAATACAAAAATACTTCTGTACGAAATACATTTGTATTAAAAAATGGTCAGAAAAGGATTACTTTATATTATCAGCCTGTAATTTTTGATACAGATCAGCGCTCTGTAAATGGTATCGGGTTGTATAGAAATAATTCTATATCTGTGTATGCGGGTAATGAAGATGACTGTAGGCAAGGCGGTCATTACTATGTGCCAGATTTTCTGATTAAAATTGAAGAAAATGGCGATTCCCAATATATGATCGTAGATGCAAAATTTAGTGATTATAGTAGTGTACGACGCTATTATGTAAAAGATTTGGTGTTTAAGTATTTATTTTCAATTAGTCCAATCGAGGAAAATGAATTAGTATGCGGTCTTTGTATTATGTATGGTAAATGCAAGTCTAAGGAACGACTGCAAACAGCATATGATAAGCAAATATTAGGCACTGAAATCTATCCATTTATAGAAATATTCCCCTTAATAGAAAGAATAGATTCTGCAGGACAGTATGAAAAGATGGATCGATTGCTGAAGAAATTACTATAAGATTTAGGCAAAAAAATAAAGCTGCCCGCTCGGGCAGCTTTATTTCTCTCTCAAAAGAACTGGATCGGCTGACGCAGCGGCGGCTCCATATTATACATATTCGCCATCGTTTGCATCGCAGTCCATTTCTGGTCAGTCAGCACATGAGCATAAGTATCCAGCGTAAATCCAACAGAATAATGTCCCAGCAGGATCGAAAGCGTTTTCGCATCCATGCCCTGCTCCATTGCACGGGTCGCAAAGGTGTGCCGCAGTGCATGAAAATTGTAGTTTGGCAGATTGGCCGCAGCAAGCATCTTCTGGTAATATTCGCGCATAAGGCGAGGCTCGACATAGAGGCCGTTCTCCTGCGTAGCAATCAGACCGCTGTCGAAGTAGGCAGTGCCTAGCGCGGCGGCATCCTGCATTTGCACGGTTCGCCAGTTCTGGAGGTCCATCACTAGCTCGGGCAGCATAGAGATACTGCGGATACTGTTCTGCGATTTCGGTGTCTGCGTAACGATCTCGGTTTTGCTGTCGGCCTCGTCATCATCATAGCGCTGTAAGCGATTGAGCGTCTGGTTGACATGAAGCATATTCGTATAGAAATCAATATCGCACCAGCGCAGGCCGACGACCTCACCCAATCGCAAGCCAGTCACCAAGGTCATCCGCACGAATACGCCATACCGGAACTGATAGCTTGCCTGCACCAAGCGGGCCTGCTGTTCACGGGTCAAAACCTCAATATGCGGTTTGATGAGCGGCGGCAGGCTTACACTGCCGGACGGATTGGAGAGAATCAGTCCCTCTGACTGTGCCTGTGCGAGAGCCTTATGTAAGCACATATTCAGATTGGAAATGGTTTTGGGAGATAAGTTCTCCTGCTCCTGCTTGTAGTTGTAGAATATCTGGAGCGTACGCGGGGTCAGCTCTTTCAGCTTGATAGTGCCGAGCGACGGTTTGAAATGCTTGCGGACATAGGTTTCATAGCTCTTATAGGTGGACTGCTTGAGCGTGTGCTGCATATAAGTCGTCAGCCAGTTATCCAGCCACTCGCCTACGGTCGTATTGTTCTGTAAATACTGCGGTGTCTATACCATAGCGACACTCAAAGCGTGTTGTATATCAACAGCTTCATCAAGTGTATCGGCGTACTTGGAAATACGAGTCGATTTACCGGTTTCCATATCTCGGCCGGAGATACGGACTTCATAGCGTCCATTCGGTTTCTGGCGGATACTGCCCTCACCGTTGTGACGCTTTTTCTTAGTCTTCTTATTGTTGTTCATCTGTAATGCCTCCGATGCGGTTTTACTGATGAGTTCAGATCAGATTAGAATTTGATTTTAAGCGGAAAAGGTTCTGTGTTATAATGGGAATCAATAGATGACAGAAACGGTGATACAGATGGAAAAGACCACAGGCGAATTGATGGATATTCTGCGCAGCAAGCCAGATGCAGCAGCCTTTGTTCAGGAGAACGCTGACGAGTTGCAGAATAAAACCGTACCGGAGCTGTTAGCGGACCTTCTGGAACGTAAACAGCTGACAAGGGCGGCAGTAATCCGTGCGGCAGGCTTGGCGCGTACCTATGGCTACCAGCTTTTCGACGGTACTTATACACCGACACGGGACAAGCTGATACAGCTTGCGTTTGGCTTTCAGCTTACGGTAGAGGAAACGCAGGCGCTTCTCAAAGCCGCAGGCCATGCTGTGCTGTACCCGCGAAACGCGCGTGATGTGGTCATTATAGAGTGTCTGTACCAGCGATGCGGCATCATTGCGTGCAATACCAAATTGGAGGCACAGAACCAGCCGTTGTTAGAGTGAGCGCAGGCTGCGATACAGCGTTGCCTTTTTCACCCCAGTCAGCTCCTCAATTTCCCGAACGGTGTACTGCTTGGTATGATAGAGCTTCACGGCCTGCTTGACTTTTTGTGCATTGGTGCGCGGTCTGCCGCCGATGTGGCCGCGTGCTCTGGCGGCATCCAAACCCTCCTTGGTGCGCTCGGCAATCACATCGCGCTCGAACTGCGCGACGGCACTCATCAGCGTAAACAGCAGCTTTCCCGTCGGTGTGGAGGTGTCGATCTGCTCTTTCAGGCTGACCAGATGCACGCCACGTTCGCGGAACAGCTCCACCAGCTCGATCAAGTCTTTTGTGCTGCGGCCCAAGCGGGACAGGCTCTCAATCACTACCGTATCGCCCTCCATCATGCGCTCTAGCAGTTTGTTCAGTTCCGGACGGTCGCGTTTGGTGCCCGTCATTTTCTCATTGAAAATGTAGTCCACGCCGTACTGCGACAGCATATCGAGCTGCCGCGCAAGGTTCTGCTGTTCGGTGCTGACACGGGCATAGCCGAATTTATAGTGCTTCATATCGTCCTCCTATTGCAAAAATCTTCGTTTATGAAACAAAAAAATTTGCCCTCGGAATGTGGTATTCCGAGGGCAGTTTTTGTGCCAAAACTCGTTTCAAAAGCAATGTGCCAAAAGTCAGGCGTTTTTGAAACTACACATCATCGGTCAGATCGAGTAACTCGTCCAATGCTTCCAGCACTTCACCGAGTACCCAGATTACACTGAATAAGCCCATGTTGTTCGTCCTCCCCTCTTAGTATGCGTATAACAGTTCTCCGGTCATTTCGTGCAGCAGAGTAGGATCGTAGAGCATCTCCTCGATTTCTTCCTCGGAGCAGCCGTAGTCGAGTAATGCCTGAATTTCATCCGCCGTTATGCCGAACGCCTTTGCTACACTGAACAGATCATCGTGGTTCGCAGGCGTGTCCTCGTAGTAACTGCGGTAATATGGATAATGTCGCCACCAATGTTCATAGCTGGTTTTCGGCATAAAGCTGCTAGTAGTGATATGTCCCGCTCGGTCGATCTTCAAAATCTCACCCTCCTTTGGCTCCAGAATGTCAGAGGGTGCGGTCAGCTTTAACTTCTTGATGGTTTTGCAGAGAATATCCCTCGTAGAAGCGTAGAGCAAGTAACCATCATAGAACATGATGCACAGCGGATTATCTCCGACTACGAACCAGATGGAATTGTCTGTATCCAAAACGGTAAACACAAAAGAACCCTCGACCTTTTCAGCCATAGCTTTAAGGCTGTCAAAGTCGAGGGTCTTGTTTTTCTCTAAAAGCTGCACCGCAACGTAGCTATCTGTTTCGACGCTCGTCAGCGGAAGATTTTCTCCCATGCGTAGTTCTTTATCATTCCAGAGAACGCCGTTATGTGCGAGGGCGAAGCTGTTTCCGTCAACTTTGCCGAGAAACGGGTGGTTATTCTGGTTAAACTGCGCGTTACCCTGAGTCGTCATACGGGTGTGTCCCATCACGACGTTTACACCGTGCGGAATGTGAATCTTCATTTTCCGAGCGGGAAGGGGGCGCTTATAAATGCGCAGACGGCCGTTGAAGTTATACGCGATGCCGGTCGCATCCGTGCCGCGCACCTGACACTCTCTTGCAAGAGTATTCAGAATTTTATTTTTCGTATGGGTGTTGAGCACACCTTTGAAGTCGATTAAGCCGAACAGACTGCACATACTCATTCCTCCTCGCTTGCGGTGACAGGTTCATTGACATACAGGCGGCGTTCCTTGAGATACTGAATGAGTTCCGGTTCCTTGATTTCGTCGAGGAAGTCAAACCAGCTCATGTCCTGCACCTGATAATCGGACAAAGAAACAGCCACCTCGACCAGATGATTTACCATCTGCAAGGTGGCTTTCAGTGTGTTTAACTTCAAGGTTCCGCGGAACATCCGGATTTCTACGGTGTCAGAGTTCGTAAGGTTGACCGCCGTGTAACGTCCGGCGCAAGAGTTCTTCGCGTGGCTCATCTGCTCGGACGGCGTAAGACGGATACCATACCGTGCCGCCCAGCGATTCATCTGCGACTGCGTGCGGCGGCTGAACCGCAGAAGCTCAGCCCAGAATTTCTCTACAAAGTAGAGCAGGCGGGCGATCGCGGCCTCCTGCTGTTCGTAAGTACAGCCAAAAGCCAAGCGCGAAATATGAACGTGTAGGCCGCAGGTGCCGGCGGCATGGCTGAGATACCCCATGCGCTGTGCTTTACAGAGTACCTGTTCCCACGGCATTTCGTTCAGGTGGTATTCCAGCGTCATGGGATGTGTAACAAGTTCAAGACCCTCATCCAGACTGCCATCGGTTTTGATGTACAAGTTTTCGGCGTTTGCGTTGGCAATGTCGAGCAACTTCTGTGCGTTGCTGTTCACCGTGCCGCCCTCGTCAATTTCCAGCTCTACGCCAAAGTGCCGCAGGCCCTTGCCGTGGAACACAAGATCAGGTGTATAGTTGTAGTCGTGAATCGCGCCTTCGTGACCGTCCCAGCAGTCCGAGCAATAGGAATGATCGTCGTCATCGAAGTAAGCATCGTAGCTGCGCAGGATGCAGCCGCAGTCGTGGCAGCGGACATAGTGCTCGTCAAAGCAACCCTCGCAGAGCGTGTGATGATCGTCCTCAATGGCGCTTTCCTGATAGATGCGATCGCCGCAGTGATCACAGACTACGGCCAAACGGTCGGCGCAATCCTCGCAAAGCCAGTCGCCCTCTACCTCAAACATCTTGCTGATCGGGTGCTCTGCACCACAGTTGTCGCAAATTCGAGTATCTTTCATTTTTGTTTCCTCCATTCAGTATTTGTTGGGTTGCTGATACTTCATGGAGATAATATATAATTGAAAATACGCTTATTTACAGAAATAGTACAAATCCCCCATTTATGCACACATAAATGGGGGGGAAATCTTCTGTGTTCCGCGTTCCGCGTTCTGACGGTATACTTTTTACACTTATACTTATTATTACTATTATTCTTAATATACACTGTGGAAAAAGTATCTATGCGGAACGCAGAACGCGGAACAGACCATTTCTTTTAACAGTTAATCGCTCCACTCCTTGTATTGATAATTTCTCATCATAATCGTTTGAAACTGCGCTCTGCTATTGGAATCTGATGCCACTTCATACAGAACCTTAAACAATCCTTCATTTTCTTTTGCTAACTTATAAAAAGCATATCCTATACGCTTTTCAATTTCAGGATTTTCCTTATGCAATGTATATTTCTTTGTCAAACTTTTTCGCAATTCATCTTCTTTACGTTGATCCTTCTCTCTGTTTTTCACATATTGCTTTTGTAATTCCCAGAGATCCATAAAATTTTTCTGTTCTTCAGGAGTTGCATATGCTAAACGATAAAAAACGTCTGCATATATAGATTCTGATTGCTGACCTTTTGACTTTTGCCATGTCATTTCATTTTGTTCTTCAACAAAATTCTCAACAAACTTTTCCTGCGCTTGCAACGATGGCCGCAATTCATCTTCAAACGAAATAGCCTTTATCAGCTTTTCTTCTGTCTGTTTCTCAGGGTAAACGCTATTATGAGCCTTTTCTCTTGTAATCCAGCGAAAATCTACCACACCTGCGAAATATTCCGGACATACATCAAAAACCTTAGCAAGGTAATGACACCATTCCCTGCTGTTGCATTTCCCCTGCTCGATTTCCTGTAAATAGGACACCGATACATCTTCACCCGTCATATCCATAATCTTTTCTCTCACCTGCTCATGTGAAAGGCGATGTTTTGTTCGCTCCTCATGATACCGCTTGCCAAAGAGTTCCGGATTAACTTCCCATTGTATAGGTGTTTGTCCACTTATGTTGCGAGGTCTTTGTGCTACACAACACTGCTCCCATTCTATTTGCACTTTATTTTCATTAGACATACTATTTTTCTCCTTCCTGTCAATAATTTTTTCGTTTTTGATCCATAAACTTATATGAATTTCTATTCTCCTATTTTGCGATTCACAAAGTTCATTACAACTAAATTCTCTTTTGATGTCTAATTCGCGCTAACCCACAATGTTCTCTTTTCACAAACACCTCTAATTGTTGCTGATTTCGTAGATTTTGTATTTCTTACTACTTAGTGTATTATGTCATCGAGGCCTCACAAGTACAAAAACAAGGAGGTATTCCTACGACATCAAACAATTACCCACTGGACAAAAACGGATACGCTATTCCCATCCTCTTTGATGCGATCAACTTCGGAAGCAACAAAGCAATACCCGCCGATTCACCGACAGCATCGCCAGAAGATGTGATGAACAATGTCCTGTCTGCATTTTGTTCCAATTCCTCTGATATTACTATATCACAACAGGAGTGTGCCAACAATACAGACAGTCCCGAGAAGGCTATATCCGTTCCCGCTCTGGCACCAGTTTCCTGTGCACCTGCACAGCAGGCAGCAGTTTCGATTCCACAGAATCAGCCTGCGCCAACGGAAACAGCCTTTTGTCCACCCGTAATAGAGCGTCCCAAAGCGGCCAATGCCGCGACTATCGCCAACCACATTGCCGCAACTGGAAAAATCCGCATCTACCAAGAGCACATTTACTGGTATGCGAACGGCTGGTATCACCTATTGCAGATTGGTGAGCTACGCCGCCTAATGCGCGCGCTCTGTGCTGATGACATCGAAAAACACAGCAGCAAGCGGGTTTTCGAGGACATCGAAGTCTTCCTGCTCAGCAATTCCAAGCTGCTTGCTGAACCACCAGGCAACCATTCGCTGCTCTGCATCCAGAACGGTATCTATGATATGGTATCGAACACCATATCACCACATACTCCTGCCTGCTTTTTCACGCATTGTCTGAATGTATCGCTGCCTACTCTGTGCCATGGTACGCCGCACTTTGACAATTTTATAGGTTTTATCACCGGCAATGATTACGCTCTGCAAATGCGTATCTGGCAAATGCTCGGCTATATTTTTGCCTGTGATACCGATGGTAAGGTATTCTTCCTGCTGCAAGGTGTCAGCAACAGCGGCAAAAGCGTGCTGCTTGAGCTGCTGCGCTCTATGTTCAATCCCGAAGCTGTGAGCACACTTGATCTTTACCGTCTTGGCGATCGTTTTTCCGGTGCAGCCCTGATTGAAAAGAAGCTCAATATCTGCGGTGATCTTCCTAATCGTACGCTCTCGGCACAGGCCGTTGCAACGCTCAAACAGATCACAGGACGCGATCTTATGACAGTGGAGGAAAAGTATAAGCCGCTTGCAACCATGGCACCAGCGATCAATCTCGTGTTCGCATCGAACTTTCCGATTCGGATGGTCGAAGAAGATACGGCGCTGTTATCCCGCATGGTGGTGATACCTTTTCGGTTCTCTATCCCTACGGAACAGCAGGATCATCTACTCACGCAGAAAATCCTCGCCGAGCGGGACGGCATCTTTCTCCGCGCAATCCACGCATATCACCGTCTGCTTGCGGACAAGTACATTTTTGCAGGACAGGCTTTAGTCGATCAACTGTTATCCCAGTCCTATGCATCGCCTGTGGCCGAGAACCATAATATCGCTGCATTTCTAAATGATTGCTGTATCCTGACCGGTGACAACAGCTTTACTTCTACACAAGACCTGCATGAAGCCTGCACCGCCTATTGCGTGAAACACGACTTGCCGATCATAACCGATCGGACACGCTTTTCGCGCATACTGCGCAGCCAGCTTGCGAATAAAGTCGAGCCGAAAAAAATACGGATCGGTGACAAGACCCACAATGGGTACATTGGAATTAAACTATCGAACCAATAAGGAGAAACAAATTATGGGTAAGCATAAAAATAACTATAAAAGCAAAAATGGCCGCTACTATGTTCTCAAGGGCAGCAATGCCGTTATGATCGCCTACAACTGGGATCAGGCAAACGAATGTTTCAGAAGTACATCTGCTCTCCTAAACGTCAAATCTCACATTGCTCTTACTTAGACGCACAGCACGATGCGCTGAACCACCTAAGAGAGATTGCACCCGGTCTTCCTATTCCACTCGAACTGCCGCTTGGCCGTATTATCACGGTCCGGTCGCTCATGCAGCAGTACTTAGGCAATACGGAGGTCTGATTCTATGACAGCACAAGTAAAATGTATCACCTTATCCGCCCGTGATCTGGCTGAACTGCTCGGCATAAGCCGTAGCGCTGCCTATGCGCTCTTTCACCGCGAGGATTTCCCAACACTCAAAATAGGCCGCCGCCTGCTTGTAACGCACGATGCGCTGATGCAATGGCTCAAAGAGGATGCCGCCAAGAAAAGCGCCTGAATATGCAGCAGAGGGCAAGGTCTAAAACCTTACCCTCTGCTTATCTCACGCACAGCATTTATCCCCAGCTTGTGCAAAACTTGCATACCTATGCTATACTATTTACATACAATCGAACTGTATGTGCCGGAAAGGAGTATTCTTTTACTTATGGCACGAAAAAATAAAAAGCGTGAAGCCGGAAGCGGCTCTATTACCAAGCGGAAAGATGGCCGCTGGCAGGGTCAGTATGTGTCCGGATACGATCCGGAAACCGGAAAGCCTCGTCGTCATACCATTTACGGCAAAACACAGAAAGAAGTCGCAGAGAAACTGCGTGCTGCAACCTCCAGTATTGACAACGGCACCTTTCAGGAACCGCGTAAAATCACGGTAGCCGAATATGCCGCAGAATACATGACAACTCATGTTGCCACGCTGACCGATTCCACACAGCGCAGTTACGAGAAAAATCTTCGGCTGCATATTCTTCCCGCACTGGGTACTCGCCGTTTGACCGACCTCACCCACCGCGAGGTACAGCGCTTTGCTTCGTCTTTATGCGCAGGCGGTAAAGGACTTGCCCCCAAGACTGTACACACCGTATTCGGCACGCTGCACGCCCTGTTGACCGCCGCACAGCGCGATGAGATCTTACAGCGCAATGTTGCTGACTTCTGCTCTCTGCCGCGTGTAACGCAAACCCGCGCCAAAGCGATCACCTCTGCCGAGCTGAATCAGTTTCTCGATCTGATCCGCAAGGATGAATTCTATTATCTGTTCTTCCTCGATATTTTCTCCGGTATGCGCCAATCCGAAATTCTCGGCTTGCGCTGGGCTGACATTGACTGGAAGCAGAACAGCCTTGTTGTACGTCAGCAGCTCCAGCAAAAATGCAAGAAGGGCGATTACAGCTATGCGCTCATTGCTCCGAAAGAGAACAAGCAGCGGCGCATTGTTCTGGCTGACACCGCCATGCTTACCTTGCAGAAGCAGCACACCAAGCAGCAGCGTCAGCGTTTAGCCGCCGGACCGCTGTGGAACAATTCGTTTGATCTGGTTTTCACCAATGAATTTGGCCGCGCACTCAACCACCAGACCGTGTACAAGCACCTCAAGCGTCTGCTGCGTTCCTGCGGTATGGGGGATTATACGTTTCATTCTCTGCGCCACTCATTCGCTACGATTTCGCTGGAAAACGGCGATGATATTAAGACCGTACAGACGAATTTAGGCCACAGCACGGCTTCGTTTACGCTGAAAACCTACGCTCATGTCAGTGACCAAATGCAGCGCAGCAGTGCCGCCCGTATGGAGGAGCTGATCTCCAGTCTGGGAGCCGTAAATTAGCCCGTTGCTGTCACGATTGCTGTCAAGGAAAATTAAGTCGTTCTAAAAGTTATCGTTTACCATTTATAAATACAGAAAAGCTGCACTTTTTGTAATAAAAAGTGCAGCTTTCATGGCGGAGACAGAGAGATTTGAACTCTCGCGCCGATTTCTCGACCTACTCCCTTAGCAGGGGAGCCCCTTCACCAGCTTGGGTATGTCTCCATGTCAAGGTATTGAGTTGTGCGCGGAGTTATTCTCGATCGAACCCTCCGCGCGCAATCTCGTGATTGGCGGAACGGGTGGGATTCGAACCCACGCGCCCTTTCGGACAAACGGTTTTCAAGACCGCCTCGTTATGACCACTTCGATACCGTTCCGTATCTTGCCCGATAAGCAAGATATATTTTACACCAGATCCTCGTGTTTGTCAACACATATGTGAACATTTGTTCTCACTTTTTTCTTATCACAATTTCATGCAGAGATGCGACGCTCGCCGCGGGAGCAAAGAGGGTCGACACCGGCGGTTTCTACCCTCTTTGAACACCCGTTTCCCTTGGTAGCCTACCTTGGGTGCAGATGGTAGACTGCGTAAGCAGGAAAAGGAGTACGGCAGAGGATTTTTTCTTCCGCGTTGTATCCGCATATTCGCATTTCGCTTACCGTACTGCTACACAGGTCGGCTACTCTACGCAGGCGCGGCACAAGGTGAATTGCCCGAAGTGCAAGAGAAGGTACTCTGAAGTATGACAGTGCCGCGCAACTCGTTGGTTTGTGCAGATTATCCATTTCCTGCGGGTATAATCACTGCTCGGTGTTAAATCTCTCCACTCTTAATTCTCCATTTTCAATTCTCAATTTCCAACTCCTCACTCCTAACTCTCCACTCTTAACTCATATTGCCAACAAAAAAACAGCCGAACCACAAGGGTTCGTCTGTTTTTGTGCCTTATTTCAGCTTTTCTTCCCACTCTTTTACCTTAAAACCCGGAAGAGCAAAGTCCTCTCCGATGATCAGCGGGCGCTTGACCAGCATGCCATCGGTCGCGAGCAGCGCATACTGCTCGTCCTCGGTCATGGCCGGCAGCTTGTCCTTGAGCCCCAGCGCCTTATACTGCAGGCCGCTCGTATTAAAGAACCGCTTAAGCGGCAGACCGCTCTTTTCGTGCCACGCACGCAGCTCCTGCTCGGTCGGATTGTCCTGCTTGATATCACGCTCGTCAAACGCCACGCCGCGCTCCTGCAGCCACGCCTTCGCCTTCTGGCAGGTCGAGCACTTGGGATAGCATACAAACAGCATTTCGTTGTCCTCCTCTGTTAATCCTCGGCTGCCGTCTGCGCTGCGTCCGAGCGACACAGGCAGAACAGCTCAGCAGCCAACATAACGCACGCTGCTGCACCCAGAATGCCGCGCAGCACCATTTTGATCGACCACATGGACGGGATGCCCATCAGCATAGCCAGACCGTAGCCGCCGATATCCGACACCGACATGGTGACCGCCACTGCGGCAAAGAACGCCAGCATAGCCGGAGCCGGCTTGCCAAACAGCAGACGCGCCAGCTCATAAAACGCCAACACAATCATCACATCGGCAACCAGACCAAAGCCGAACGACGCCAGCTTCGGATCGGTGCAGGTCATGCGGTAGTTGACCAGCAGATGCAGGCAGCTCCAGAACAGCGGTACGAGCGTCATTGCGGCGCTCTTTTCCGTCATCTGTACGCCCTGTGCCTTGGCCAGACCGATCATGCAGCCGCCGGTCAGCACGCCCATGATCGCGTAGACGATCTCCAGAACGCGCGCCCATGCAGCCGCGTCCTGCTCTACCGTGGTGATGGTCAGATACAGGTAACCCAGACTGCCCGCCGCTACAATCAGTCCCGCAACGACAGCTGCCATGCGGAACAGCGCCTCTTTCGTGCCGAGCAGCTGCTCAAACGGTACCCTATTGCGCGTCTTAAGCGGCAGCGCCAGCACAGCATATACGATTGCACTGATAGCGAACAGCGCGATCACGAACCAGATCCATTTATCGCCTGCCGTCGGCAAGCCGGTGCTTACGTCAAAACCGTTCAGCAGGTGCAGCGCGCGCAGCGCAATCCCCGGAACGCACAGCACGACCGCCAGAATCGGCAGAAGCTTCGTTGCTTTCATGTTGTTTCCTCCATTAAGAGATAGTATTAAACGCTACTATTATAGCATACTTGCCGCAAGGCTTCAATACAGCGAATAATTGATATTTGCATATAAAAACAACCGCCTGTTCAAAACAGACGGTTGTTTCGCGCATTGCGCGTGTTCAATAGAATTTGCCGTGCAAATTCCAAAAATCCAGGAGCATGTACCGGCGCAGCGCGGCCGAGAAACCGCGCAAGGATAGCGCAGGATTTTTGACTTTGAGAGGGAGAAAATTTCCGTACGGGAACTTTCGGACAACTTTGGAACAGCCTGCGGTCCGTTCCTGCTTGCCGGCGGAACCATGGTTCCGCGACAGCAATCAGTGCTGGCTTACCTTGGGCATCTGCACCTTTTCCTGTGCATTGAACTCCGTGTTTGCCGGAGTCTGCTTGCTCATGCCGAGCTTAAGCAGAATCGGCGTTACCAGCGTAGTAACGATAACGACCAGTACGATCGGCGGGAACATGTGCGGGTCGATCAGACCGGCCTGCTCGCCCTTCTGTGCTACGATCAGTGCAACCTCACCGCGAGATACCATGCCCAGACCGATGGAGAATGCATCATAGGTCTGGAAGCCCATGACGCGGGCACCGAGACCACAGCCGATGATCTTGGTCAGGATTGCAACGATGGTCAGTACCACTGCGAAGATCGCCATGGTGCTGGTCAGACCTTCCAGGTTGGTCTTAATACCGATGGAAGCGAAGAACAGCGGAGAGAACAGCATGTAGCCGAGCACGTTGGTCTTGCTTGCAACATAGTCACGCGCAGAGGACAGACGGCACATTACGATGCCTGCGAAGTATGCACCGGTAATATCTGCAATACCGAAGTAACGCTCCGCAACGTAACTCATCAGGAACGCAAATGCAACCGCATAGATCGCGATACGGCGATGACGATGCCACTTCTCCTCCATCTTGAGGAATACGCGGTACATAACGATACCAACAACCAGCACAAAACCGAAGAACGCAACGATGCGGCCGAGCACCAGAACCGGCTTTACAGTCGGATCGGTCAGTGCGGTCAGGACGGTCAGAACGACGATGCCGAGGATATCGTCGATTACAGCCGCGCCGAGGATTGCCGTACCGACTTTACTTTTCAGCTTGCCCATCTCACGCAGGGTCTCGACGGTGATCGAAACCGAGGTAGCGGTCAGAACGACACCGATGAAAGCAGCCTTCAGCATGTTCATCGGGTCGGTCGGATCATTGTCGAACGCCAGATAGCATGCAACACCACCGATCAGCGGCACGATAACACCGATCAGCGCAATAACGAAGGATGCAAAACCGGTGGTTTTCAGCTCGTCCAGATCAGTATCCATACCTGCGTTAAACATCAGGATGATTACACCGATCTCAGCGGCCTTTACCAGAAAATCGGTCTCGCCTACCCAGCCGAGGCAGCTCGGGCCAACCAACACACCGGCAATCAGTGCACCGACAACCTGCGGCATATGCACGCGCTCCGAAGTAAGGCCGAATACCTTTGTGAACAACATGATGATCGCAATCGTCAACAGAAAGTCATATGACATTGTTCCCACCCTTTCTTAATGTGATAACCTTTTGCATAGAATATTATACTCTTTTTCGCGCAAAGAACCAGCTAAGATTTCAATTTTTGCTCCGTGATTTTGAACGAAATTACCAAACAGCGCATTCGATCTCTGTGCACTCTGCCAGTTTCGCTATTTTCTGACATTATCCAGCAAATCCTTCCGAAATCGCCTGTTCCTCCTCATCAGCCGCGTGCGTGCGCGCGCCCATGCGGCTGCGGAATGCGGCGCGGCAGAACGAACCGACCACGAAAATCCGCAGCGGATACGCCAGCAGAAAGCCTAACTCGTCTAACTTGGATTGTTTTTTCTGCACCGTCTATGCCGCAAGGCAAAAAAAGAACGCCTTGCGAGCATAAGCTTGCAAGGCATTGAAATTTCAGTTTTTCCATTATATCATATTGTGTGGAAATTTCAAGTGTTTTTTTCTTCGCCTATTCCTATTATATATAGATATAGCCGCCGCTTGAGAAGCGAACGAAATGTGCGCTGACGCCGCGCGGGCGCACAAGAGGGTAGACACCTGCGGTTTCCACCCTCTTGTGTATCTCCCCTTTCTCTTAGAGG
>NZ_QUJR01000010.1:0-7827 GCF_003480945.1 Butyricicoccus sp. AM27-36 | reverse complement strand
TTCTGCACCGTCTATGCCGCAAGGCAAAAAAAGAACGCCTTGCGAGCATAAGCTTGCAAGGCATTGAAATTTCAGTTTTTCCATTATATCATATTGTGTGGAAATTTCAAGTGTTTTTTTCTTCGCCTATTCCTATTATATATAGATATAGCCGCCGCTTGAGAAGCGAACGAAATGTGCGCTGACGCCGCGCGGGCGCACAAGAGGGTAGACACCTGCGGTTTCCACCCTCTTGTGTATCTCCCCTTTCTCTTAGAGGGTCTGGCGCAGACCAGAGACCGGCGACCGCTCCGAAATGGGGGAACGGCAGTCGGGTTACCGTTGCGTGTCTTTCGTGAAATATTCGTAGTTCACAGATAGATTACTGCTACACAGGTGGGTTAGTCTTCGCTGGGCGCGGCACAAGGTGAATTGCCCGAAGGGCAAGAGAAGGTCCCCTGTGGGATACCAGTGCCGCGCAATTCGTTAGCGCGTTATTATAGACAGGGTCTGCGAGAATAAATTGTACCAAACGTCTAAACTCGTAAGTGCCGTGCGGTACAACGTGCCAAGGATTTGCGCGGCACTGTCATGCCGCGCCTTGCGTTGATTAACCCGCATGTGTAGCAGAACGGTATCTGACCCTGCGAACAGGTTGCTCAAGAGGACGGACTCCGAAGGTAGTTCGTCCGTAGCAGAGAAAAAATCCTCTGCCGTCCCCCTATTTCGCAGCGGTCACATGTTGGCAATCTGCGCCGGACTATCAAGCAAGGGAAAGGTAGGAGTTCAAAGAGGAAGGAAAACCGCAGGTTGTCCTTCCTTTTTGCCCCCGCGGCGGGCGCCGCACTCTCCCGCGCTCCGCAGAGCGCAATTCCCTGCTGAGGTTCAGCGAAAAACTCTCCGCCCGTTAGGGACGAACACGCTGACGCAGTTCGTGCACCCCGGCTTTCCGGTGCAGAAAAAGATGCTGCCCGGAAAAGGACGAACACACTTACGCAGTTCGCGTACCCCAGCCATTCGGTGCCAAGAATGCGCGACCGCTCTGCTGTTTTAGGCAAAAGTAAAAACCCCATTCCGAACGGAACAGGGTTTTGTACTTCGCTTTATATGTGTTCAGGAATTAGCCCTGAGAGATAGCGCCTACCGGGCAGGAACCTGCGCAGGTACCGCAATCTACACATGCGTCAGCGTTGATCTCGTACTTGCCGTCGCCCTCAGCGATAGCGCCAACCGGGCACTCGCCAGCGCAAGAGCCGCACATAATGCAGCCGCCACCGATAACATATGCCATTGGTATTGCACCTCCAAATGTATTTTACAATTATCATTTTACCACAAGATTTAAAAAAAGCAACAAAAACAAGTGGTTAGTCTTTGGTAACTTTTATCATAGTACACAATTTGGGTCAGTTTATGAAAAACCGAGAAAAATCGTGATTCAAAGCGATATAACGAGAAAACCAATGGTTAGCCTTATCTACCTCTCTTTAATAGTCAGAAATGGTCAAATTTTTCTCTTGATTTTGGACGCCTCCGGATATACAATATAGACAATGATCAGGGAAGGTCAGATGAGCGAGTGCCTTCCCCGGAAGGAAGTGAAACACCATGAAAATGTCCGATGTGATCGCCGACTTCATCGGTGAGATGCTGTCAGACGGCGGCGGCGTTGCTGAGCTGCAGCGCAAAAGCCTTGCTGACCGGTTTTCGTGCGTACCGAGTCAAATCAATTATGTGATAGAGACCCGCTTCACACCGGAGCATGGTTATCTGGTTGAGAGCCAGCGCGGCGGCGGCGGTTTCATCCGCATCATCCGTCTGCTGGATGACAAGCAGCGCACGCTGCTCGAAGCGGCACGCGGTATCGGCGGACGGCTAAGCCAGAACGACGCGGCGCGTCTGACACGCGCACTCGTTTCCGCTGAGCTGCTTACCCAGCGCGAAGGTCAGCTGCTGCTGTCCGCTTGCTCGGACGGTGCGCTGGCGGAGGTTGATAAAACCGACCGCGACAGACTGCGAGCCGCCATTTACCGATGTGCGGTAATGGGCGTTGCGACAGTCTAAGGGGGACGCTGTCCCCCTTAGATACCGAAAAAGTTCCGAAGAAACTTTTTCGGATAACCCCCTCTCGTTCGCACAGCGAACGAGGACGCGCCGCCACGGCGCGGGCAGCGGTATTCAAACCCGGCAAAGCTGGATTTGAATGAAAATGAAAAAGCAAACCAATTTACCTTATATAAAAGTATAGAATCTCTTGGAGAGGAGTTTTGACTTATGAAATGCGAAAAATGCGGCAAGAATGAAGCTACCATGTATTATAAGGAAACCGTAAACGGTGTCACCCGTGAGATGCACCTGTGTCCGGAATGTGCACAGAAGGAAAACCTCGGCGGTGCGTTTGAAAACGCATTTCAGTCGATGAACCACTTCTGGAGCGATCCGTTCCATTCGTTCCTCGGCGGCGGCTTTGGCAGCCTGTGGAATGACATGCTGGGCGAGGCGGCTCCGACCGCTACCATGCTCGGCACCGAGCGCAAGTGCCCGACCTGCGGCATGACCGAAAGCGAACTGCGCCGCACCGGCCGCGTCGGCTGCCCGGACTGCTACTCCACGTTTGCGGACATTCTGAATCCGTATGTGCAGAAAATCCACGGTGCAACGCGTCATATCGGCACGGCTCCGGCGGCCCCCGAGCAGCCGAAGGCAGATCCGGTGGCTGACCTCAAGGCACAGCTGAAGGCGGCAGTTGAAAGCGAAGATTACGAGCGCGCAGCAAGCCTGCGCGATGAGATCCGCAGAATGGAGGGTGAACAGAAATGAGTATGTTTGAGATTCACGGCGGCTTTACCGGTCTGGCAGCGTCCAGCCGCGTACGTCTGGCACGAAATATTAAAGGCTATCCGTTCCGTCTGACCGAACAGCAGCACAGTGAAATTGCTGACAAGATATTCGCTGCACTGAAAGAAAACCCGACCATCGGTCCGGAGTTTGACAAGAAGCAGATCATCCCCCGTTCGACCGAAGCCTCTCAACTGGTTGAGGAACACCTCATCTCCCCTGAGCTGGCGCAGAACGGCGGCTGGCTGATCGTCTCCAAGGACGGCGGCGTGTCCATCATGGTCGGCGAAGAGGATCACCTGCGTCTGCAGGTCATCGGCACCGGTCTTTGCCCGAAGGAATGTCTCGAAACCGCAAACCGTGTAGCTTCGCTCATCGAAGCGGCGTTGCCGTTCGCGTATGACGAGCGCCTCGGCTACCTGACCGCCTGCCCGACCAATATCGGCACCGGTCTCCGCGCCTCCATCATGCTGCACCTGCCGATGCTGACCGCAACCGAGCAGATGGACCGCATCATCGGCTACGCGGGCAGCCGCGGCTGTGCCGTTCGCGGCACCTACGGTGAAGGCTCGCAGGCGGTCGGCGGATTCTATCAGGTGTCCAATCAGGTTACTCTCGGTGCGTCTGCCGCAGAGCTGACCGACAAGCTGGTAGAGACCGCGACCACTATCATCGACGCCGAGAAAAAGGCGCGTGAGCAGGTACGCAGCCAGAACGAACCCGCACTGCGTGACCGTATTTACCGCGCAGCAGGCACGTTGCGGAGTGCATATCTGATTGACACGAATGAAGCCGTTCAGTGCATTTCCAATGTTCTGATTGGTCTGCAGATGGGTTTCCTGTCCGGTATGGACGCGCAGAAGCTGTACGCACTGGAGGAGCACATCCGTCCGGCAATGCTGAACGGCGCACCGCAGGACCGCGATAAGAAACGCGCGGAAATCCTGCGTGAAGCGACAAAGCCTATTCAATTCAACTAATCACCTGTCCCGTAGGGGCGCACAGTGTGCGCCTACTCCAACCACGATGCTGAAATTCGGGCGCACACTGTGCGCCCCTGCGAGGACGTTTTACCCCTAAATCAAGCTATTTTCCTACTCTGAAAGGAGTGTTATTTATGTTCTATCAAAATCGTTTTACCGAGCGTGCCCGTCAGGCACTGACGCTTGCACAGGAAGCGGCCGCTTCGTTCGGCCACAGCTACATCGGCTCGGAGCACCTGCTGCTCGGCCTGCTGCGTGAGGGCGGCGGCCCGGCCGCCAAGGCACTCGCTGCCGCCGGCGTGACCGATGAAGCACTCGTTAAGCAGATTGAAGATCTGTCCGGCCGCGGCACCCCGGATTCCACCGCGCCGCAGGGCATGACGCCGCGCACCAAACGCATTGTGGAGCTGTCTGTGCAGTCCGCGAATGAGATGGGCACCGGCTATGTCGGCACCGAACATCTGCTGCTCGGCATCCTGCGCGAAGGGCAGAATGTGGCACTGACCGCACTGGCCAACCTGCGTATCACCCCGCAGATCCTTGTTGAGAAGCTGAATGAGGCGCTCGGCGGCGTACAGGACAGCGTTTCCGGCGAGCCTGGCACTGCTGCAAACGGCGGCGCTGACAGCAAGGACGCGCTCAGCCAGTTTGGCCGCGACCTGACCGCCGCTGCCAAGGAGGGCAAGCTGGACCCGGTTATCGGCCGCTCCAAGGAGATTCAGCGTGTCATCCAGATTCTGTCCCGCCGTACCAAGAACAACCCGGCGCTGATCGGTGATCCGGGTGTCGGCAAGACCGCCGTTGTCGAGGGTCTTGCTCAGAAGATTGTTTCCGGCGACGTACCGGAGACCCTGAAGGGCAAGCGCCTGATCTCGCTCGACCTGACCGGCATGATCGCAGGCACCAAGTACCGCGGCGAGTTCGAGGAGCGCATCAAGAAGGTCATCGAAGAGCTGACCGCCAAGAAGGACACCATCCTGTTCATTGATGAGATGCACATGCTGATGGGCGCCGGTGCGGCTGAGGGCGCGGCTGACGCTGCGAATATCCTGAAGCCGGCACTGAGCCGCGGTGAGGTACAGGTCATCGGTGCAACCACGCTTGACGAGTACCGCAAGAATATTGAGAAGGATGCCGCTCTGGAACGTCGTTTCCAGCCTGTTCAGATCAACGAGCCGTCCGCCGAGGATGCCGTTGAGATTTTGAAGGGTCTGCGCGACAAGTACGAAGCACATCACCGCATCAAGATTCCGGACGAGGCCATTGAAGCCGCTGTCAAGCTGTCTGTCCGCTATGTAACCGGTCGTTATCTGCCGGATAAGGCAATCGACGTAATTGATGAGGCCTGCTCCCGCGTTCGCCTGTCCAGCCTGACCACTCCGCCGGATTTGAAGCAGCTCGAGGACGAAATCGCCGCCGTTGCCGCAAAGAAGGAAGAGGCCGTCAAGGGTCAGGACTTTGAGAACGCCGCCAAGCTGCGTGACGAGGAGAAGTCCAAGCGCGAAGCGATGGAGGCTCGCAAGAAGGAGTGGGCCGACCAGCAGACCAAGTCGCACGGTGCTGTCACCGAGGACGACATTGCAGCCGTTATCTCCGGCTGGACCGGTGTTCCGGTTGCTCAGCTGACCGAGGACGAGGGTCAGCGCCTGCTGCACCTCGAGGATACGCTGCATCAGCGTGTCATCGGTCAGAGCGAGGCTGTAACCGCCGTTGCTAAAGCAATCCGCCGCAGCCGTGTCGGCCTGCGCGACCCGAAGCGCCCGATCGGTTCGTTCCTGTTCCTCGGCCCGACCGGTGTCGGCAAGACCGAGCTGAGCAAGGCACTGGCCGAGGCCATGTTCGGCGATGAAAATGCGCTGATCCGCATTGATATGTCCGAATATATGGAGAAACACGCCGTTTCGCGTATGATCGGTTCGCCTCCGGGATATGTTGGCTACGATGAGGGCGGTCAGCTGTCCGAGAAGGTTCGCCGTCATCCGTACTCGGTTGTCCTGTTCGATGAGATCGAAAAGGCACACCCGGATGTATTCAACATCCTGCTGCAGATTCTTGAAGATGGTATCCTGACCGACGGTCAGGGCCGCCATGTAGACTTCAAGAATACCATCATCATCATGACCTCCAACATCGGCGCACAGAAGATCACCGGCAGCGGCCGCAAGTCGCTTGGCTTTGCGGACGGCAAGCCGGAGGACGCTGCAGGGCGCACCTTTGAGCAGATCAAGGCCGACGTTATGGCGGAACTCAAGACCGCGGTTCGTCCGGAATTCCTCAACCGTATTGATGACATCATCGTGTTCAACCGTCTGAACGAGGACGAGATTGCACAGATTGCCGACGGCATGCTCCGCAAGGTTGCTGCCCGCATGCAGGATATGGAGATCACCATGGATTGGACCGAGGCTGCCAAGAAGCACCTTGCCAAGGCTGGTTTTGATCCGGTTTACGGTGCCCGCCCGCTGCGCCGCGCTGTTACCAACGAGGTCGAGGATCTTGTTGCTGAGGAATCCCTTGAGGGCAAGATCAAGAAAGGCGACAGCGTAACGCTCGATGCCGCCGACGACAAGCTGGTGCTGACGCATAAGGATGCAAAGACTCCCGCAGAAACTGAAAATAAGGACGAATAATCCTTATCTGGATAGCGAAAGAGGTACGATTCGTGAGAATCGTACCTCTTTGGGTTTTGCGTCTTTTTGGTCTGTGCACAGAATTGAGAATGAAAAATGGAGAATGGAAGCACCCGTAATTCGCAACCAATCGAAATCTATTCTTCCAAATCGGACCGATTTTATAGTATAATGAACATATACAAGACAAGGGCGGTGATACCATGCTGAAACCACGAATCAAAGCACTTTTCGTCCTGCTGTTCGCCACCATTGTGATTATGACCGTTGCAGTCAAAAACACGCCGCCGGTTTCGGAATATATGCGGACCGGAATCCGGCTGTCTGACCTGTCAGACCTCGAACGCACTGAATTTATGGCGTCAAAAGGTGCAGCTGTGCCGCATAACTACAAAACCTCTGTCGGTTTTCAAGAGCTAACAACCGATCTTGTCACTCGATACGAAGAAAATCCGTACAAAATATTAACCGGTACTTATGGCAGCCTTTCTACAAACCTCTACGCCGAGGAAGTCCGCAAAATCGTAAACGATTACTATGGTATTTATCACGTCGAATATTATTTCGACCATTATCCCGAATATCCGCCGTATTCTCCGGATAATGAAACCTAAAGCGGCACAAAAAAGCCTCTGTCCATCGGACAGAGGCTTTTTCTATTCGAATTGATGCTCAATCGAAGCAGTATTTTGACAAGCAAGAGCAAGCAGGCCGAGGAAAGCGGCGAGGCCGCGTACAACAGTACGCAGCGAGCCGTTTGACGACGGGATGCGCCGCTATCGCGCAGTCAAAAATTACTTAGACTCCTTAGCAGCCTTGATTGCGTCGATCATCATCGGAACAACCTTGAACAGATCGCCGCAGATGCCGTAGTCAGCTACGTCGAAGATCGGAGCGGAATCAGACTTGTTAACTGCTACGATGCACTCGGAATCCTGCATGCCAGCCTTGTGCTGGATAGCACCGGAAATACCCAGAGCAACGTACAGCTTCGGATGTACGGTCTTGCCGGTCTGACCAACCTGGTGGTCAGCAGACAGCCAGCCGGAGTCGATAGCAGCACGGGAACCGCCAACAACGCCGCCGAACAGG
This sequence comes from Butyricicoccus sp. AM27-36, assembly GCF_003480945.1. Classification (NCBI taxonomy): domain Bacteria; kingdom Bacillati; phylum Bacillota; class Clostridia; order Eubacteriales; family Butyricicoccaceae; genus Butyricicoccus; species Butyricicoccus sp. AM27-36. The sequence goes on along the minus strand of NZ_QUJR01000010.1, from coordinate 305 downwards.
CCAGCCAGCTCTTCAGCCAGCTTGATGCCGGTCTCAACGTCCTTGGAGATACCACGGCCTACAGATACAACTACCTCAGCGCCGGTCAGGTCAACCAGCTCCTTAGCTTCCTTAACGACCTCGAGAACCTTGGTCTTGATGTCAGCCTCGGACAACTCGAAAGCTACCGGCTCAACAACTACTGCGTTAGCCTTAGCCTCGTTGTACTCGCCCTTCTTCAGTACGCCCGGACGAACGGTAGCCATCTGCGGACGGAAGCGCGGGCAGATAATGGTAGCCATCAGGTGACCGCCGAATGCCGGACG